>CAYWIR010000227.1:0-4973 GCA_964458375.1 uncultured Neptunicoccus sp. | reverse complement strand
ACATTTTGTTTGGCGGAACAGGGTCGGACACCTTCGTCTTCACAGCCTTTGACGGATTTGACACCATCAAAGACTTCGCCAACAACGTCGACACACTAGAATTGTCTGGTTTCACAGGCGTCACCAATGCCACCAGCGCCCTTGGCTTTGCCACCGACCGCACGGATGGCGTCTTGTTTCAATTTGGCAGCCAAGGCACGCTACTGGTCGAAGATATGACCAAAGCGGACCTGCAAAACGACCTCGAAATCGCCTAACACGCGCAAAGGTTTGGCCCTGCTCGCTTTCGTCTGGGCCAAACCCAAATCGCCGCGACGCGACGATGTTTTCGCACAGACCTCGCCCCCCATGGACATACCCGACAAACAGGCATAGCACTTCAGCTATGCAGTCACTTCCCAAAGCACGGTTCTTGGATTCATCAACTCCGCCCACCATGGTCACACTGGTGATCTTGGCCTCTATGGGCGCGCTGTCGATGAACATTTTCCTCCCGTCCATGCCTGCTATTCAAGCCCACTTCGGCGCATCGCCATCTGCGGTGCAATTCTTGCTCTCGGGCTTTTTGTTTATGAACGGGGTGTTGCAGCTTATCATTGGGCCGCTGTCTGACCGGTTTGGCCGCCGCCCCGTCGCGCTGTGGTCCTTTAGCATCTTTATCCTCGCCTCATTGGCCTGTGCAAACGCACCCAACACGGCCACTTTGGTCACCGCACGCACCATTCAAGCGGTTGTCGTTGCCAGCTTTGTTTTATCCCGCGCCGCCGCGCGCGACATCGCAGGCACCAAAGATGCGGCCAGTCTGATGGGCTATATCGCAATGGGCATGTCCGTGGCCCCCATGCTCGGCCCAACCATTGGGGGTTTCCTGCAAGAGGCTTTCGGCTGGACCTCTCCTTTTTGGACCCTGTCCTTGCTTGGCAGCATTGTTTTACTGCTGATCTGGCGCGACATGGGGGAAACCAACCTCACCCCATCGTCCAGCATGGCCGAACAAGTGCGGCAATACCCACAACTCTTCACCTCTCGCCGCTTTTGGGGCTATGCGCTGGCAAATATGTTCGCATCAGGCGTGTTCTTTTCACTGCTGGGCGGCGCACCCTTTGTCGGGACCGAGGTTTATGGCCTCTCCCCGTCCACCCTTGGCCTCTACTTCATCTTCGGCCCCATGGGCTATTTTTGCGGATCCTTGATATCTGGCAAATTCGCGGTGCGCATGGGCACATATCGCATGCTGACCATCGGGGCCGCCATCACCATTGCGGGGATGCTGTTGGCTCTGGTCATTGTCCAAAGCGGCGTTGACCACCCCCTCGGCTTCTTTGGCTGCACCGTCTTTATCGGCCTTGGCAACGGTATGGTGATCCCATCGGCCAGCGCGGGCATGATGTCGATCAACCCAAAACTCGCTGGCACGGCGGCGGGCCTTGGCGGCTCTATGATGACCTCAGGGGGCGGCGCAATGTCCGCACTCGTGGTGATATTCCTCTCCAAAGAGGCAGGCGTCACCCCCCTTATCCTCTTCATGTTGGTCTCTGCCGTGCTCGGCTTGGCCGCAGCCCTTTACACCATTCGCGTGGAATACCAGATGCGCGGTGATGCGGATCACCCAACACTGGGATAGCCGCGGATTTGCAAACTTTGCAAACTGCGCTTATGACAGACGCAAATCCGCAAAGTAAGGGCCAATGCCATGCGTGCTCAAAAACTATATGCAGGGGTCACCTTGCGCGAAACTCGTCTTAAACAAGGCCTGACCCAAAAAGACTTTGCCGCCAAACTTGGCGTGTCCCTGCCCTATCTCAACCAGATGGAAAACAACCATCGGCCTGTCAGCACAACCGTAGTTCTGGCGTTGGCGCAGGAATTTGGCTTTGACGTAACCCAACTGAGCGTTGGTGAATCCGAACGCATCGTTGCGGATATGCGCGAAGCACTCGCTGACCCCGTGTTTTCCGATGCACAAACCCCCATCGCGGATATGCAACTGACAGCCAGCAACGCCCCCGCTTTGGCGCGCGCCTTCCTTGAACTGCATCGCGCCTATCGCCAAGGCCAAGAACGCCTCGCCTCCCTAGACGAAGCACTGGGACGCGAAGACAGCGCCATTTCCCCATCCCCATGGGAAGAAGTGCGCGATTTCTTTCATTACTGCGACAATTACATCGACAGCATCGACCGCGTTGCCGAAGGGTTCGCTGCCCATACTGGTATCCAAGGGCCAAACCCGCTCGGCGCAGCACGCGATTGGCTCGCAAACACACACAATGTGCATCTAAAAGCGGACAACGGCGCACCCTTACGCCACTATGATCCAGCCAGTCGCACGCTGACCTTGTCCGCCCAAGCCACCCCATCAAGCCAACTGTTCCAGATCGCCCACCAAGCCTCCTTGCTCGAACACGACGATCTGTTGGAAGCCACGCTCGACTTTGCTAATTTCCAAACCCCCGAAGCCCGTGCCATCTGCAAAATTGGCCTCGCCAACTATTTTGCAGGGGCGGCCACCCTGCCCTATGCCCGTTTCTTACAAGCGGCCCAAGAACACCGCCACGATCTCGAAGTGCTCGCCGCCCTGTTCAACGCCAGCACCGAACAAGTGGCCCACCGTCTTTCGACCATGCAACGTCCAGGGCTTAAGGGTATTCCATTCTTCTTTGTTCGCGTCGATCAAGCAGGCACCATCACCAAACGCCATTCCGCCACACGGCTACAATTCGCCCGTTTTGGCGGCGCGTGTCCGCTGTGGAATGTGCACCGCGCGTTCGAAACACCGGGGCAATTCTTGCGCCAATTGGCCGAAACCCCTGACGGGCTGCAATATCTGTGTCTGGCGCGGGATGTTTCAAAACCGGGGGGCGCGTACCGTGCACCCACACGGCGCTATGCCATTGGTTTGGGCTGTGAAATCCGCCATGCCAGCGCGCTTGTCTATGCAGACGACCTCGACATCACCAATCGCCAAGCCTTTGAACCCATCGGCATTTCTTGCCGCATCTGTGAACGCCACAACTGCCACCAACGATCTGTTCCACCACTCGAGCGCCACCTAAAAGTGGACCCAAACAGCCGTGGCATCCTACCCTATGGAATTGGTGACTGATGAAAAAGCTCCTGTTTATTGCTGTAACCCTCTATTGCGCGGCCTTCGCGGCTTTGGTGGTCTTCCAAGATTCGCTGATCTATCCATTCAACCCCACACGCGAAACGCCCGATCCCCGTATGACCGAAAAAATGCTGGTCACACCTGACAATGCGCGTCTTGTTGTCTGGGTGGCAAAGGCTAAACGGGGCAAGCCGACCATCCTCTATTTTCATGGCAACGCAGGCAACCTTCACAACCGCGCCCAGCGGTTTGATCGAATGCTGGATCGGGGATACGGCCTTGTGGCTCTGGGCTATCGCGGCTCATCTGGCAGTACGGGCGATCCCAGCCAAACCACCTTGCGCGCCGACAGCACGCTTTTGCGCCTTCAGCTTAAATCCCTGATTGGAAACGCAAACCCACCGACATTGATCTATTACGGCGAAAGCCTTGGCACCACGGTTGCGATCCATCTGGCCGCACAACATCCCCCAGATGCTCTGATCCTAGAGGCCCCATTCACATCCCTACAAACCCTGACACGACAGGCGATGCCCTACTTCCCAACCAGCCTTGGCCTGCGCGACGAATGGAACAGCCTGTCCCAAATGCCCAAAATCACAATGCCACTCTTGGTGATGCACGGAACCGCAGACACAGTGGTCCCTTATGACCACGGCGAAGAAATCTTTGCCGCTGCCCCCAGCACTCAGAAAACGTTCCGCAAAGTGGATGGTTTGGGCCATTCAGGCCACTGGTCCGTTGCGGGGCAAAAGGCGATTTACCGCTTCATAGACGGTCTTTAACGCCCATCCCCATCGCCACCTTCGCCTGAGCGATCCATCGCGGCACTGGATGGCATGGCAATCGGCGCATCTTGCGCAATCTCGCCCACTTTAGGCTCGGCGCGGGACGCCCCCAACTGATCCAAGTTCTTGATGTACACATCGCGCTGTGCGAACGGGATCTCAATCCCCTCTTCGCGGAACGCCTTGGCAATGGCAAAATTCATGTCCGATTTCGCAGACAGCATCCAATTCACATCACGCAGGATTGCACGGATTTCAAAATCCATACTATCCGCGCCAAAGCCCATGAACATAATCGCAGGTCCGGGGTCCAACATCACCATGGGATGCGCCTCGGCCACGTCACGCAGCACTCGTTCCACATGGCGCGGATCACTGTCATAGGCTACACCCACAGGCACACGCACACGCCCCGCCATGGACGAATGGGTCCAGTTCGTCACGGCCCCAGCAATCAAATCCGCATTTGGAATAACCACAGACGCCCGATCAAAGGTTTCCACCTCGGTAGAACGCACAGAAATCTTGCGCACGTAACCAGAGTAGGCCCCAACCTCGATCCAGTCCCCCGCCTTAATCGGCCGCTCAATGAGCAGGATGATACCCGATACAAAGTTCGACACGATGGTTTGCAGACCAAAACCAATCCCCACAGACAAGGCCCCTGCCACAATCGCAAGATTGCTTAGGTCCAGACCTGTGGCCGTAATTGCCACCAGTGCAGCAAGGAAAATCCCCACATATCCAGTGCCCGTGACAATGGCATTTTGCCCGCCTACATCCATCCGTGTGTTTGGCAAAACCGTTGTCCGCAACGCCGATTGCAGGACCCGTGTCACCGTATAGCCAATGGAAAAGATCAGAACAAAGGTCAGGAAATCCGTCAAAGAAATGCGCGTATCCCCAACAGCAACCCCGTTGCGCAACATCAACCAAATCTCTTGAATGTCACTGACCCGCGCGCCCCAAATCAGGGCCAAGACAGGCAGAGCGAAACAAATCATAATGAAGCCGACGGCCACACGGAACAACGCGCCATAGCGGTTGCTCTCCTCTTGGGAACCTGCGGCAACAACGCC
>CAYWIR010000226.1:0-4973 GCA_964458375.1 uncultured Neptunicoccus sp. | reverse complement strand
CGGACAACGGGTCTCCTGATCCGCTCCAACAAGGTCATGTTTGACGTGAACACCTACTCCGTCTTTGACACCTTCCTTGGCAAAGCCGTCACAGGCCCGCTGCACAAAAAGGGCATCCAATTGAAACAGGCCTCCGTCATCACAACGGACTGGGGCACATGGAAGGCGCTGCACCCCAACACCACCGTCCTCGTCGAAGAACTCGCATTGGGTCGTGACTTTGATTTCCGCAACAACCGCGACGCGGGCGGCCCGATCTTCCCTGTGGGCAATGTGGACCCGCGCCTGCCCGTTCACGAAGACATCATCGGCCTTATCACCCCATCTGGAAAACCTGTCGCCTTCCAGCGCAGCAAAGCATTTGCCGCGTTAACAGCGGGCCAAAACATTACAGTTGAAGGCGCAACGCTCGAACGTGTCGCTGGCGGCATCAAAGCCGTGGACCAAAACGGCAACGATCTGGGCAGCCACGAAGCCTTCTGGTTCGCATGGTCTCAATTCCACCCCGACACAGTGCTGTGGACCCAGTGAAAGACGCGATTGCGTTTCAACATAAAGTCGAAACGCTTTAACGCACAATCCCGCGCCACAAGCCGCGCACCAGCAACCACGCCAACAACACAACCGTCAGACTCAGCAATCCGTGTTTTATGAAACTCAGGTAATTGCCGATCTCAGCAATCTCATAGTCCACAGGCAGCGGCTGCGTGAACATCTGATAAATCGCGACGTTTTCCGCCCAATCAAACAGCGCAGTAAACAGCGGTACAATCGCCAACCACTTGCGCTCGCCCCGTCCGATCATCCCCCAGATGATACCGCCGAACAGACTCCCGTACACGGCGGGGTGGATTAAATCAGCCACCATAATGATCTCATATCTCGCACGTTCCACGGGACCATACCCACCCAAAATCTCTGTCACACGCGATGCAGAATACCCGATCTCCATGTCCAAAATCGGCAGACCAACCGCCTGCTCGATATAAAAGACGTTCATATAAATCACATAGGCCAGACCCAATTCCAGCACCAAAAGCAGCGAAAAAACGCGGCGCACTAACACTGTTTCAAAAAAATTCTGTAACAAAAAAACTCGATCCCATTTTCTGGAACCGAGTTTTTATCAGTTTTTTGGTTTGCGCAAGTAAACCGTTAGGTCACAACAGGGCTTATTCCCCCACGCGGCAAATTTTGGCTCCACCACCTGATTGACAGCGTGATGTGAAACTCCCCACTTTTTGGAACGATCCACCACCAGATTTCTTCGCGTCTTTCTTCTTGCGCTTTTTGCGGATCGAAATGCCGTCTTCATCACCGCCCAACAACGAGGTGAGCAAGTTTTTACGTGGGCGCGCCTTTTCAGCCTTCGGTTCTTCTACCTCTTGCGCTGCGGCGTCCTCTTCTTTGTCAGACAGCCCATCGAGCATATTGCCTGTCGGAGATGCTTTCCCCCGCGAAATGCGCAGCGGTGCTTCCTCATCAGCGTCTTGGGTATCGATAGCGTCTTGGGTATCGATCTTTTGAGCCGTCAAACTACCATCGCGGCTCATGGTCAAAAACGGTACAACCGCCTTCCCATCTGGATTTCCTGTTTGGCTGGCAAAGGCATACATATCCATACCCTCAAGCAAGGCTTCAACCTCTGCCAACGGTGCGTTGCTGAACACACCCATGGCTGTATAGAACCCTGTTTCCGAAGCGATGTTAATCAGGTCCGTGCCTTCATACTCGCGCGTTTCAAACCGTGCCCCCGCCAGCGTAATCGGTGCACCTTCAGAGTATGAGCCGTTAAACAGCCACGCATGTACGTCGCTAATTGGTGTTTTCAGCGGCTTGTTCGCAAAAGCCAAGCGCATAAAAATCACCTTGTCCCCTTTGTGATACGCCAAATCCGTCGTGCGAACGATGCTCTGACCGCCCCACCCCGACAACCGCCGCATCGAACTTTTGTCAGTGATATCCAACTTCAATTTGTAATCGACAGTGAAATCAACAATCTCATCATGGTGCGTCTTTTTCAAAACCCAACCATCAGGCGTTGGCGGGAAATGTTCCCCCAAATAGACATTGCGCGATGTTTCAAACTTCACCGCAGCCTTTTCCATCAAGGCAGCAAACAGGCCTGGACCTTTGCCATCATCCTCTTGTTCGCTCAGGCGTTCCACGCGGGCCGCTTCCGTCTTGGCGGTTTTGTCCAAGTCGTATTCGCCCATGCTTTCCGTCATCAAATAGGCCCCGAACCCCATAACAAGGGTTGCACCGGCCAAAATCACAGCAATTTGTCTGTCCATAATCCTACTCACTCGACTTATTTTTTTCTGTGGAATACCCGCAGAAGTTGACGAAACTGTGACGCGGACTGTGGCAATTTAGTCAAATTCAACCTGTCCAAAGCAGTGCTGGAAGTTACCTCTTCCCTTGCCTAAACTGCCCCCAACCGCCCATTGGAGCCTTCGTTATGTCCTCACAAAACCCCTTCCTCGCAGACTGGAACACCCCGTTCGAACTGCCGCCATTTGACCAAATCAAAGACGAACACTTCGCCCCCGCCTTTGATGCCGCATTCGAACGCTCCCGCGCTGCGATCAACGCAATTGCGGACAATGCAGATGCACCCACCTACGCCAACACCATAGACGCGCTCGAAACAGCGGATGAGCTGATGGACAAGGTTGCAGGCGTCTTCTTCAACATCTCTGGCAGCGACAGCAACGAATCTCGCCAAGCCCTGCAACGGGATCTCGCCCCCCGATTTGCCGCGTTCAATTCCGAAACCATGATGAACACCGCATTGTTTCAACGCATCGAAACGCTCAACGCCAATCGCACAGGCAACAGCGCCGAACAGAACCGCGTGCTTGATCTCTACCACCGCATGTTCGTGCGCGCAGGTGCGAACCTCACAGGCACCGCCAAAACGCGCTTGCCAGAGGTCACCTCTCGCCTCGCTGAACTTGGTACTGCCTTCACACAAAACCTGCTAAAAGACGAAGCCGATTGGTTCATGGAACTGGGTTCAGATGATCTCGACGGCCTACCAGATTTCCTGCTTTCAGCCTGCGCCGAAGCCGCCAAAGAACGCGATATTGACGGCCACATCGTCACCCTATCCCGCTCGCTTATCGTGCCCTTCCTGCAATTCTCCACGCGCCGTGACCTGCGCGAAACCGCCTTCATCGCATGGGGCAAGCGGGGCGAAAACGGCGGCGACACTGACAACACCGCCATTGCCAAAGAAACCCTCGACCTGCGGTATGAACGCGCAAACCTCTTGGGCTATAAATCCTTCTCGGACTTCAAACTTGAACCCGAAATGGCCAAAACCCCAGAAAACGTCCGCGACCTGCTCATGGCCGTTTGGGAACCCGCCAAGGCAGCCGCCAACGCCGACGCAGAGCGCTTGACCGAAATGCTCAACGCCGATGGCATCAATGGCGATCTAGAACCCTGGGACTGGCGCTACTACGCCGAAAAACGCCGCGCAGCGGAATACGATCTGGATGAAGCAGAACTCAAACCCTATTTCCAACTCGACCAAATGATCGAAGCATCCTTTGATTGCGCCAACCGCCTGTTTGGCCTGACATTCCATGAACTCGACGTCCCGCTGTACCACCCCGACGCCCGCGCGTGGGAGGTCAAAAAAGGCAACCGTCACATGGCCGTTTTCATCGGCGACTATTTCGCCCGATCCTCAAAACGCTCAGGCGCATGGTGCTCTCGCTTTCGCGGCCAGCAGAACCTTGGCAAAGACGTTCGCCCCATCACGGTGAACATCTGTAACTTCGCCAAAGCCCCCGCAGGCCAACCGAGTCTCCTAACCTTTGACGACGCGCGCACATTGTTCCACGAATTTGGCCACGCGCTTCACTCCATGCTCTCAGACGTACACTACGCCATGATCAGTGGCACCTCTGTCGCCCGCGATTTCGTCGAACTCCCCAGCCAGCTTTACGAACACTGGCTCTCTGTCCCAAGCGTGCTCGAAAAATACGCCCGCCACGCAGACACGGGCGAACCCATGCCCAAAGAACTGCTCGACAAACTGCTCGCCGCTGAAAACTACGACATGGGCTTTTCCACAGTTGAGTACACCGCCAGCGCCCTCGTCGATCTGGCCTTCCACGAAGGCGAACCACCTGCCGATCCCATGGCGAAACAGGCGGAAACCCTCGCATCCCTTAACATGCCAAAAGCCATCCGAATGCGCCACGCCACACCGCATTTCGCCCACGTCTTCTCAGGCGACGGCTACTCCTCAGGCTACTACAGCTACATGTGGTCCGAAGTCATGGACGCCGACGCGTTTGAAGCGTTTGAGGAAACAGGCGACCCGTTTGATGCAGAAATGGCCGCAAAGCTGCACGACAACATCTATTCGGCTGGTGGGAGCGAGGAAGGCGAGGCGTTGTATAAAGCGTTCCGAGGGAGTTTGCCGAAGGTGGATGCGCTTTTGAAGGGGCGGGGGTTGGAATCCGCCACTTAACATAAAACTCAGCTGCCCCGCACCCGTTGCGGGGCCGGTGACCATAAAGAAAAGCGAAAACTGCAATGTTCATCATCCTATTTGGAACCAAAGTGATTGGAACGACAATGCTCGAAGCTGGCGATCCACCGATGGGTGTTGCCTTCGGGGAGTTTTACCCAACGGCCAACTATGAAGGTTTTAGACACAACCAACCTTTCACCATCGAGGAACCCGGCTCCAAACGTTGGAACGGCCTTTCGCTACAAAAGCAACACGGGCAACACATCGAATGCACCGATGTCACTTTGCTTGATTGGCGTCATGGTGAGGATGTTGAATTGGAAGTAACCGCCTTTGGTATTAGTTATCAAGAATACGGAAGTCTCTTCCCAAATCATGTTCAAGCCTACAAAGATCAATTCAAATAGCTATCTTTCTTAAGGACACCCCAAGAAAGCCGCCTTTTACACCACCAACGGCCCCGCCGCAGACGTCATCCAAA
>CAYWIR010000225.1:0-4988 GCA_964458375.1 uncultured Neptunicoccus sp. | reverse complement strand
CCACGATCGAAGTGCACGATGACGCAATCGAAGCAGGTCAAAGGGTCCTGCTGATCGACGATCTGATCGCCACAGGTGGCACTGCAGCAGCAGGGATTAAACTGATTGAACGCTTGGGCGGTGAAGTGATCCACGCAGCTTTCATCATCGACCTCCCAGACCTTGGCGGCGCACAAGTGATCCGTGATATGGGCGTCCCCGTCACCAGCCTGTGCGCCTTTGAAGGCGACTGATCTGAATATTATGGCACAAAGGAAATTAAGGGCGTTTTAGGATCACATCAGGGTTCATAATACCCTTAGGATCAAACGCATCTTTGATCGCCCGCATGGCAACCTGCTTGGCAGGATCGCCGTACCGCTGCAAATCATCCACCTTCAATCTGCCAATGCCATGCTCTGCTGAAACCGACCCATCATAAGCGTGCACCAGATCATGGATTACATCCATCACATCACGCTTTAGGTGCGCCCAATCGGCCTTGGCCTCTCCTTTAGGCGGATAGACGTTGTAATGCAGGTTGCCATCCCCCAGATGCCCAAAACAGTTCAAACGCACATCGCCAAACCGTTTGATCGCCTCTTGCCCTTCGTCAATGAACGCCGCAATCCGATCCTGCGGGATTGAAATGTCATGGCTCGATATGGCTCCAATCCGCTTATTCGCGGCAGGAATGGTCTCGCGCACAGCCCAAAAATCATCCCGCTGCGCCGCTGATTGCGCCAGCACCACATCGCTTATCAGCTCGTCCTCCAGCGCCGTTTCCAGAACCGCGCCCATACGGGCCTCCATGTCCGCATCTGCCCCTGACCCTACTTCGGCCAACACCATCCAATCAGGCGACCCGTCAAACGGCCTGCGCACCTCTGGCATGGTTTCAATCAAGAAATCGAACCCAACACCATTCATCAACTCAAACGCGCTAACCAATCCATCAAGCGCCCTTTGCATCCGCGCCAGCAGCTCTGCGGCCGCGCTGGGGCTGTCGACAATGGCAAAGCAAGTGGTCAATTCGCTGGGCTTTGGCACCACCTTCAGCACCGCCGCCGTAATCACGCCAAGCGTTCCTTCCGACCCCACCAACAGATTGCGCAAATCATATCCGGTGTTGTCCTTGCGCAGCCGTTTCAGCCCATGATGGATCGACCCATCAGGCATCACGGCTTCTATTCCAAGGCACAAATCCCGCGCATTGCCATAGCGCAGCACCTGCACCCCGCCTGCATTCGTCGCCAAGTTCCCACCAATCAGGCAAGACCCTTCAGACGCCAACGACAACGGAAACATCCGCCCGATAGCATCCGCAGCATCTTGCACAGCTGCCAGCGTCATGCCCGCTTCAACCGTGATCGTATTGCCAACAGGATCAACAGACCGCAGGGCATTCATCCGTTCAAGCGACAGGATCAACGGCGCAAAATCGCCCTCAACAACCTGTCCACCGACCAATCCCGTTCCCCCGCCATAGGGCACAACGGCCACACCGCGTTCAGAACAAATTCGAATAATATCAGAAACTTCACCCACAGTACGTGGCCGCGCCAAAACACCGCCCACGCCCTGCATCATACCACGCGGCTCTTCCAAATAACGCGGCTCAATCGGGCCCACCACATCTGGCACAGCAGCATTTAAAGCAGTCAGAAAAGCATCATCGGCAGGGTTCAGCATCATGGGGTACTCCTTGCGGACAGGCTTACCGTCCACCCCAACCTTCCACAAGTATGACTATTCCCACTCCGTCACAAACTGTGGTGGCATCACGATCACCGTTGGCCGCGCTGGCAGGCGATCTTGGGACATGATGAGCGTGCTTTCATCCATGCGCACCACATCAAACTCATCCCGCATCCCCGCCAAAAATGCACCAAGCGTGGTTTCCCCAAACCAATGCATGGGCAACACCACAGACGCGCGGAACCGTTTCAACGTTTTCACCATCGTTGGATGATCAAGCGTCATGCCCCCATCCACAGCGGCCATAACCACATCAAGCCGCCCAATCCGCGCATATTGCTCGTCTGACGGTTCGTGGTGCAAATGGCCTAAATGCCCAATGCACAGCCCGGCCACTTCGAAGATGAAAATCGAATTCCCGTCTGGTTCCTGCTGCGTATAGGCACTTCGGATGTCTGTGGTGACATTGCGGATGAGCATTTCACCCAGCTCCAGCTCATGGCGTGCAACGCCGCCCTTTGGGTCCCAGCCGCGCAATATATGCGTGATCTCATCACTTGGGAAATCCGTGTAATGGCTGGAATGCCCTTTGTTCATCGTCACGACATTAGGGACTTTTTTCGCCCGACCAATGAACCCATTGTAATCCGTAACCGCTCTTAATCCCCCAACCGTATCAATGACATACATGGAATGATCGGCATAAGTCAGCGACACCTCATCCTTCTTTAAGGCCGCGCGATGGATGGTTGGCCCTGCATCGGCAAAGGCCAAACAATGACTTGGCGTTCGCGTTTGCGCCTGTGCCACACCAACCGATGCAATCAGAAAAAATCCCAGAACTTTCAACATAAAACACCTCAACGACTCGGATGAATGATCCCAGCCTACAGCAGTTTCTGAAATTTCCTGATCACAATTGGCGCAGGGTCAGCCCGCGTCGGTTTTTCCACGCCGATCACTGCGAATGTTTGCATACAAAACATGGGTCCGCCAACGCCCTGCAATCTGCAAGTAGCTTTGCGCAACCCCTTCGTATTTGAACCCAGTCTTTTCCAACAATCCACGGGACGCCGCATTTTCAGGAAGGGTCGCGGCTTCAACGCGGCTCAGGTCCATCTGGTGAAAGGCATAAAAGACCACCGCTTGTATCGCGTCCGACATATATCCCATCCGCGCGTAATCCGCCCCGATCCAATACCCAAGCGTACCTGACATCGCTGGCCCAAGACGAATGTTATCAAGCGTAATGGCCCCAAGCAGCGCCTGATCCTCGCGCCGCACAATAAACAGGGGCACACCTTTGCCCGCTTCATACGTTTTGCGCGCCCAAAACACCCGATTAGAAAATGCGCGTTTAGAAAAATGATCTGGCGCCCAAACAGGCTCCCACGGCTTAAGAAAAGCCTCCCCCTCTTGGCGCAATTTCACCCATGGATGGTGGTCGGCCATAGTGGGCATGCGCAGGGTCACATGCTCGGCTTCGATCATCACTTTGGGGCGTCTTTTAAACATGTGCCAAACTATCCTTGCTTGCCAAAGATCGTCAAGAACGGCGCAGAAAAACCTGCACATCTGCTACATTTGTGCCCGTGCCACCAATCACCAATAAATCCCCCGCCGCGTCTAAACCGTGAAAGCTGTCATTGGTGCTTAAAACTTGATCAATCGAACGTCCAGCAGCCTCCATGCGTGCCACGGTTTTGGCATCCACAATGCCACCTGCCGCCTCTGTCGGTCCGTCGCGTCCGTCGGTGCCACCGCTCAGAAACACCCAATTGCCGTCTATGTCCTGCGCACCCTGTGCCACGCGCAAAGCCAGCTCTTGATTGCGCCCCCCAACGCCATTCCCACGCAACTTCACAGTGGTTTCCCCCCCAAAGATGAGCGTGCAATCCCCGCGCGCAGAACGCATCGCCGTCAGAACCTTTTGCGCAGCCTCCGCCACGTCCCCCTCCAGCGCATCATCCACAATCTCCGCCCCGTCACAGGCCGCGACCATGGCATCAAGGCTCACTCTGTTTGATCCAACAATCTCGTTTTGCGCTGGGGGCACGGCGGGAGCGCTTTCATCCTTTTCCAAATGGGTTTTCACAGCGGCAGGCATGGCATCCCAAACCCCAGCTTCGCGTAAAACGGCCCGCGCATCCTTGTGGCTGCCCACGCGGCTTACCGTCGGCCCGCTTGCCACAACCCGCAAATCATCCCCAATCACATCAGACAGGATCAAGGCTCGCACTTCTGCTTTTGTCGCGGCCAACAAACCGCCACCTTTCAGGCGGCTCAAACACTGGCGCACCAAATTCATCTGATTGATATCAAGCCCAGACCCCAACAACACTGCATTTGCCGCCTGTTTGTCCTCCGCCGAAATCCCCTCCACAGGCGCAATGGCCAAGGCCGACCCTCCGCCAGAAATCAGCGCCAAGACATGCTCACCCGCATCCAAACGCGCAACTGTATCCAACAGCGCCGCCCCAGCCGCCACACTCCCATCACTCGGGACAGGATGGTCCCCAATCATCACGGACGCACCCGTCACCGCACGTGCATTTTCCGCGTTTGTCACCACCAAGGCCGCCTTCGCATCCACATGGCGCAACGCCTCTTCCATCATGGCACCCGCCGCTTTGCCAAGCGCGATAACCACAGGCCGTCCCCCCATGGGCGCAGCCATCAACGCCCGCCGAACGGCCTTCGCAGGGTCCGCCGCCGCGACCCCCGCCTGAAAAATCCGCGTGGCTTCTGCCCGTAACGCTGCGTTGTCCATGACACCCTCCAGATTGCGCTCAACCATACCCGCACCACCAAAAACCGCAAACGCATCTTGCCCCGCTGCTCACATTGCCGCACACTCACGCCATGCCAGACCAAACCAAAATTGACCGCCTGAACGCAGAACTCGACGCCCGCCGCGATGACCTGATTGCGCTCACCCAAGATTTGATCCGTATCCCAACGCTCAATCCGCCTGGCGAAAATTATCGTTTGATTTGCGAATATTTAGAAACTCGCTTGCGCCCTCGCGGCTTTGAATGCGAATTGATCCGCGCGTTTGACACACCAGGCGACAGCGAAAAATACCCCCGCTGGAACATTGTGGCGCGCCGTGACGGCAGCAAAAACGGTGATTGCGTCCACTTCAATTCCCACACCGATGTCGTAGAACTGGGCCAAGATTGGACCCGCGATCCCTTCGGCGGTGAACTTGATGGCGACAAAATCTATGGCCGCGGGTCTTGTGATATGAAGGGCGGTCTGGCGGCTTCTATCATTGCGGCCGAGGCTTTCATCGACCTGTTTCCAGATTT
>CAYWIR010000224.1:0-5004 GCA_964458375.1 uncultured Neptunicoccus sp. | reverse complement strand
TCGGCAGACCGCAAAGATCGCGCGAACACATGCAGTCCGTCATTGCCCTTCATCGTGGATATGCCGATGTCAGAAACAATAAACCACTGCGTTGCCACCGTGTCAGCTTCGCGTTTTTGCCCCGGAATCTTCGCGGTCAGCGCATAAACACCTGGTTCAAATTCGCTCAGTGCATCCGCAATCGGCAAGGCCGTCGTCACTTCTTGGTTCAGCTCTTGCTTCACATCTGCGGTGCCAGTCCAAACCTCTTGCCCCAGATCACGCGCCAAGAAATCAACGCGCCACCGTGACAAGGGTTTAGCGAACATATCCTCTTGCACCGTGCGCAACAGGTTACGATCCCCCACACGGTAAATGCTCACATCAACAGTCTCGGCATTCACCGTGATCAAAGGCACCGATGCGCCTTCTCGTTGTGGCATCAAATAACTGCGCCCCGCAAACCGTGCGGCAGGGTCACGATCCTGCACGTAAACAGTCAACTCGATTGTTTTTGCCAGCGCTTCGCCATCCGCAGATGGCAAGCCTTTGCGAAATGCAATCCGCTGGGTCTCGCCATGTGACATGCCTTCCAAACACAATTGTCGACCGTCCGCTTCTGCGGTCAAACCCGCAATATCGGCCTGAACAAAATCGGAATATTCAATCGCGCCTTTCGCCAAATCCTCTGAAAATTCGGCGCACACGCGCGGGCTAGCGGCGTTGTGATCCACGGTGTGATCCACAATGCGAAACCCATACAGGCTAATAGCGCGATCTAGCATATCTTCACTGTCTTTGCGCGGTGAAATGTCTTGCGCCAAACGCAGGACTGGGATCATCAAACGGCCTTGGCGCTCCCGTTCTAGTCCGCGTGCCAGTTCTTGCAACGCGTTGATCTGCTCTGGCGCACTGTCAGAACGCAAAAAACCGTTTACCGCTGCAGCCGTTCCAACCTCTCGCACAAAACGGCGCTCTCGTGCGTTGTTTGTCTTGGCAACATTCGCAATCCGCGCGACCTCGATCCATGCGCCGGCCCGATCCTCATCATTGATCGCAGCCAACATCAATTCCATTGCACGGATCAGGCGACCTTGCGATTCCACTTTGCGGGCTTCTTCCACCAGCGCATCATGGGTCCACTGATTGGTCGGATACCACGCCCCATTTCGATCTGCGATCACCTTGGCTTGTTGCAGAAACCCATTTGGCAAAATGGCCAACTGCGCTGCCTGCGCACGGGCCAACGCCATTTCGCTATCCGTTGTATCCACCACCTCAACCGATGTGGCCCCTTCAAAAGTAGACCGTTCACCAACCGCAGATTTCGGAAAACACGCCGAAGACTTCGTGTTGTATGTAAACGCCTTACACTCAGGGTCCGCCAAACACGCCGCCGTACAGTCCTTAAAACTAACGTCAAAAATGTTGCGTAGGTCAGACCCAAAGAAGTCCGTATTTTGTGAAAGTTCAATGCGCCGCTCTGGGATGGGCGTGTCTTGTGATTGCGCAGTGGCCGTGGCCGCAAGGCCCGTCGCCAAGGCAACGGCGGCGATAGAACGAGAAAGGGATTTGAAAAATGTCATAACTAAACTCCGTCAAAGCGAATTTGAGCCTAGAATGACAGAGCAGCCCGTTGGGTGCAATTCTTGCTTTGAAAAAGGGCGCTTGATTTGATGCGTGGCAATCACAATCCGTTATGCGGTGTCTGAAATACAACCCAGCATTTAGACCTTCGCAGCGAAACAAAAATCGACACTATAATTCCCACCGAAGATCATCATGACGCCGCAGCTAAGCCGCCGTTTGACCCGTCAAATTCCGTGTCAGGGTTAAACAATTTTGTTTGTTGCGCCGTTCAAACTCAACATTATCGGTCAGCGTTCGGATCAGGTTCCAACCAAATCCCCCTTCTGGTAATTCCTCAAAATCCATATTTTCCACGTCCATGTCTTTTACAGGTGGCGGTCCGTCAAACTTTCGGCCTTTGTCTTTGATTGTTGCCAGCAACTGTTCAGGTCGCAGTCGCACCAAAATATCAATCTCACCGTCTTCGGCGTACAAATAGGCATGCTCCACCACATTGTTCAGCACCTCTGCCAGCACCAATTCCAGTTCGCAAATCGGGTCTTCCTCAACCTCATGTCCCCGCAACCATTGGCTAATGGCGGCCACAACGTTGGATACCTCTTCTTGCACGCTTTTAATTTCCACCTGCAAACGCAACTCTGTTGATTGCGTTGTTCGAATTGCGGAGCTTTCTATTGTTTTCATCCCGTCGCCTTCATCCCATGGCTCAGCGCAGCATCCACAGACGGGTAAATCACGAACACCTTGTCCATTCGCGTTAGGGTAAACACTTTGGCGACAGCCGTGCTCAGCGCCGCCAACTCCAGCGTTTTGGACCGCCCCATTTGCTTCATCACCGTAACAACAGCGCCCAGTCCCGAACTGTCCATAAAGGCGATGTCTGTCATGTCCAAAACAATGTGATCCGCCCCGCCTTCGGACAATTCCCGCAAACCTTCTTTGAACCGAACCGCCTGTGCTGCATCCAACCGCGTGTCACACAATTTTGCCACTGTGATCCCGCCAACAACTTTGGTTTCAATGTCCATGGACTACCCTTTCACAACCTGATTTCAGCAAACAGATCACCCGTTCCGCCTGTCTGTGAAACTTCCACAAAATCCCTACCAAATCCTTTCTAAGCCAAGGCGAGAGGCAACAATTTGATACAATTGTTCGGATTGCCAATCCGCGTTGCGCTACCTAGATTTGCGCAAATCTGAAATTCCTTTTTGGAGTCTGAACATGTCACATATCGCAATCGTTGGTGCCGCACGCACACCCATGGGGGGCCTCGGTGGCGCTCTGTCTGACACACCTGCCCCCGCGCTCGGCGGTGTCGCGATCAAAGCCGCGATGGACGGAGCAACCCTGACACCAGCTGATATCGACGAACTCCTGATGGGCTGCGTTTTGCCAGCAGGGCTTGGTCAGGCTCCTGCACGCCAAGCAGGCTTTGCCGCTGGCCTTGGCATTGATGTACCCGCCACCACCGTCAACAAAATGTGTGGCTCTGGCATGAAAACCGTGATGATGGCCCATGATCAACTAGCTTTGGGCAACGCTGACATTATGGTCGCTGGCGGCATGGAAAGCATGTCACAAGCCCCCTACATCCTCCCCAAAATGCGCCAAGGTGCCCGCTTGGGCCATGGCGAAGTGAAGGACCACATGTTCCTCGATGGCCTAGAAGATGCCTACGACAAGGGCCGTTTGATGGGCACTTTCGCCGAAGATTGCGCCGAAAAATACCAGTTCACGCGCCAATCCCAAGACGACTACGCTTTGCAATCCCTGTCCCGCGCATTGGACGCAGGCGAGACTGGCGTCCTTTCAAATGAAATCGCCCCCGTTACTCTGAAAACCCGCAAGGGCGACGTGACCATCGACGCAGACGAGCAGCCAAAGAACGCCCGCCCAGAAAAGATCCCAAACCTTAAACCCGCGTTTCGCGATGGCGGCACAGTAACGGCCGCGAATTCCTCATCTATCTCTGACGGCGCCGCTGCCCTCGTCCTCGCCTCGCCCAGCGCGGTGGACGACAAAAATCTACCCGTCCGCGCCTCCATCCTCGGCCATGCCAGCCATGCCCAAGAACCAGGTCTCTTCACCACCGCCCCCATTCAAGCGGCGCAAAAGCTCTTGGATAAAATCGGCTGGACCACCGATGACGTAGACCTCTGGGAAGTCAACGAAGCCTTCGCCGTTGTCCCCATGGCCTTCGCGCGCGACCTCAACATTGACGCGGACAAGCTCAACATACGCGGCGGGGCTTGCGCCCTTGGCCATCCCATTGGTGCATCAGGGGCCCGCATCCTTGTGACACTCCTCAACGCCCTTGAAACCACCGACAAAAAACGCGGCATCGCGGCAATCTGCATCGGCGGCGGCGAAGCCACGGCAGTCGCAATCGAACGCCCCTAACGTCTTTTGTTCTGAAACACCCTTGGGGGCGCCATCGCCCCCTCGAATGGCCGTTTCCAGCCCAAGCTGAACCCTTTGGTCAATTTCCTCTTGAACCACCTCCACTCTGGTGAAACACTAGGCCATGTACACAGACCTCCCCTCATGGCCCGCCTCAGCATCCAAACTTGTCGCAACTGCTGCGGGGCGCGAACCTGCTGATTTGGTGATCAAAGGCGGCACTTGGGTCAACGTACACACCCGCGAAACACTTAAAAATCACGACATTGCCATCCGCGCAGGCCGCTTTGCCTATTGCGGCCCAGACGCCTCCCATTGCATTGGCGACACCACCGAAATCATCGAGGCTGATGGCCGCTACATCCTCCCGGGCCTCTGCGACGGTCACATGCACATCGAATCTGGTATGCTGACGGTCTCTCGCTTCACACAAGCCGTCATCCCCCATGGCACCACCACCATGTTCGTGGACCCACACGAGGTCGCAAATGTGCTCGGCATGGCAGGCGTCAAACACATGCACGACGAGGCGCTGATGCAACCCATCAATGTCTTTGTCCAAATGCCGTCCTGCGCCCCTTCCGCACCGGGCCTCGAAACCACTGGCGCAGAGCTTGGCCCAGAAGATGTCGCCGAGGCCATGACATGGCCAAATATCATCGGCCTTGGGGAAATGATGAACTTTCCAGGCGTCGTGAACGGCGATCCCAAAATGCTCGCTGAAATTGCAGCAACCCAAGTCGCAAACAAAACTGTTGGCGGCCATTACGCGTCCCCTGACCTTGGCCCTAACTTTCACGCCTACGCCGCAGGTGGCCCTGCCGATGATCATGAAGGCACCTGCGAAGCAGACGCCATTGCCCGTGTGCGTCAAGGGATGCGCTCTATGATGCGGCTCGGCTCTGCTTGGTATGACGTGGAAACCCAGATCACCGCCGTCACCGAAAAGGGCCTCGACCCGCGCAACTTTATCCTCTGCACAGACGACAGCCACTCTGGCACGCTCGTCAACGATGGCCATATGAACCGCGT
>CAYWIR010000223.1:0-5031 GCA_964458375.1 uncultured Neptunicoccus sp. | reverse complement strand
CGGCACAGATGTTATTGGTGGTGCTTTGCGTTTGCCATGGGAGAGATAGGAAGGCATGCATCCAAAGCCGATGGCCCTGATGGGGAACGCAAGTGCCCTTGCGGGTTCACGGGTCGTTACAGAACGTCGCTGCCCTTCGCATCCCCTCCCGGCGCATCGCGATCAACCCTCTTACCAGTAGCCGGACTCCGGGTTCTTGTGCCGCCGCGCAAGCGTCTTGCCTCAGGCATAACCGCGGCCACGACAGCCAACACACAACACCGGCAGATGCAGCTTGGCGCCCTTCACCGTCAGAAATGGATGACGCGGTCGTAGGCGTCGAGCACGCTTTCGTGCATCATTTCGGACAGTGTCGGATGCGGGAACACGGTTTCCATCAAGTCTTGCTCGGTGGTTTCGAGTTGCCGACCAATGACATAGCCTTGGATCAATTCCGTTACTTCTGCGCCAATCATATGTGCGCCGAGCAATTCACCCGTTTTCGCATCAAAGATGGTTTTGACCAGCCCTTCGGGTTCCCCAAGCGCTATGGCTTTGCCGTTGCCAACAAAGGGGAATCGACCAACTTTAATATCTAAACCCGCTTTTTTGGCCTGCGCTTCTGTCAGACCAACACTTGCCACTTGTGGGTGGCAATAGGTACAACCTGCAATGCTATCAGGTTTCACGGCATGAGCATGTTTGCCAGCAACCAAATCTGCGACCATCACCCCCTCGTGGGACGCTTTATGCGCCAGCCAAGGTGAGCCAGCGATATCACCAATTGCAAAAACACCATCGACACCAGTGCGGCAGAATTCATCTGTAATCACATGCGTTCGATCAATCTTGATGCCTTGCTCTTCCATGCCGAGCCCTTCGACATTGCCAACGATCCCAACTGCAGAAATTACTGTGTCAAAGTCCAACTGTTCAACTTTGCCATTGCTTTCAATGTGCGCCGTAACTTTGCCTTTGGCACGATCAAGCTGTTTGACCATAGATTTCTCCATGATCTTCATGCCCTGCTTTTCAAACTGCTTTTTCGCAAGCTTTGAAATTTCAGCATCTTCAACAGGCAACACACGGTCCATCACTTCAACTACGGTCGTATCCGTACCAAGGGTGTTGTAAAAACTGGCGAATTCGATGCCTATCGCGCCTGAGCCAATAACCAACAGTTTTTTGGGCATGCGCGGCGGGTTCAAGGCGTGTTTATACGTCCAAACAAGATCCCCATCAGCTTCCAAACCTGGCAATTCACGCGCACGCGCGCCTGTTGCAACAACGATGGATTTCCCTGTCAGGGTCTTATCACCTTTGTCTGTCGTAACGGTAACCTTGCCACTGCCCGCCAGCTTTGCAGCACCCATTATAACATCGACTTTGTTCTTTTTCAGCAAGTGGCCTACCCCACCAGACAACTGCTTCGCGACGCCACGGGACCGTTTGACAACCGCGTCCAGATCATAGCCAAACTTGTCAGCCGTCAGCCCAAAATCCTTGGCCCGCTCCATCAAATGGAACACCTCAGAAGAGCGCAACATCGCTTTGGTCGGGATGCATCCCCAGTTAAGACAGATGCCTCCCAGATGCTCTCGCTCAACAACCGCAACCTTTAATCCGTTTTGCGCACCGCGAATGGCACAGACGTATCCACCTGGTCCCGCTCCGATGACGATCATATCGTATTGTGTGTCAGCCATTGCATCCTCATAAAATTAGTTCAACATTGAACCATTTGTTTAGAATGCTATATTTTCCGACCAGCCGCAAGGGCGCTCCGCGCAAAACTCCCTTGCGCAAAGCGTATAGCTAGCAGTTGTAAAACGCTGTGTTAGGCAGCTGTTTTCATATCTTCTGTGATACGACCATACCCACCACGATCAATAAATTCCTGCTCTGCAGGGGTGGATGAACGGGACAGCGCAAAATTGCGGTACGGGAAACGCCCGAACAAGCGGATAACTTCACGGTGCACTTTGGCATGAAGCAAATTGCTGCCATCTGATTCCGTCATGCGCTTTTTCATAAGGCGAACACAGCGTTCTTGGTGCTGAAGGCATTCCGAATGCATAAACGGCAAATAATAGAATTGCCGCTCTGGCTCTGGCGTGCGCAGATCAAATCCAGATTCAATCGCTTTGTTCGCAACTTCCCGCGCTTTCTTGTCGGTCGCAAACGCTTGACCGTCTTCGCGGAACATATTGCGGGGAAATTGATCAACAAGGATCAACAGTGCCAGCGATTTATCAGGGCACGTCATCCACCCATCATATTGACCCGCTTTGGCCCTGTGCCAATCATCCATGAACCGATCCCGAATGGTCTGGTCCAATTCTTCAGTGCTTTGATACCACCCTTTGGGACCAACATCGTTGACCCAAAACTCGATAATCTCTTGCGCTTTGTCCATTTTATCCTCCGACAAAGGGCCCATCTTCCCATTACATAGGTAGCGTTGTGCTAGGTACTACCCCACGTCAAGAAATTATTAACAAAATTTCAATTTGTTGGCGAAAAACATATCATTTGTTACTCGCAGAGCTATCAACTTCCTCATCTTCTGCTTCTAGTTCCGTTTCAATGGACCATTCCTGCGCCACTTCTACCGCCACAGGAGAGGCCGTTGGCGAAACAGGCTGATAGGTTGCTGTGTCCTCAACGCTTGGCGCTTGACGTTGGAAGGTCCGATAAATCGCATAAATCGCGGTCAGCATCATAAGGGCTGTTAGATACAAAAAGAAGCTGTCAGGCCCCATTTGCCCCATCATCCACCCAACAACCAGCGGTCCAGCAATCGCGCCAATTCCGTTGATGAAAATCAAACCACCAGACGCCGCCGCCATATCATCATGGTCCAAAAAGTCATTTGTATAGGCCAACAGCAAAGAATACAGTGGGTTCGCAACGCCACCGATGACAAAGCTGCATATCAACAGAACCGTCAGATTGGCCGCCGCCGTAAACGCCACAAAGGATGCCACAGCCCCGGCAACGGTGATCGCGATGATCAACAAACGGCGGTCCATGCGATCTGAAAGCCACCCAATCGGAAACTGCAACAACATGCCTCCGACGTAAATGACTCCAACAAAGATCGAAATTTCCCCAACCGTAAGGCCCTTTTCAGTGCCATAAACTGAGGTCATTCCAAACAACGCCGCAAACATGCCACCCAGTAAGAAGATCCCGACAACCCCCAATGGTGACGCATCATAAAGCTGCTTCAGGCTCATGGGTTTGGTGGTTTGAAACATCGGCGCAGGGCTAACCGACAACAAAATAGGCGCAAATGACAGGGACACGGCGACAGAAATTATGATGAACAGGATAAAGCCCGCTACATCAGCAAAGTTCAGCAACCACTGCGCCGCAACAATTCCCATCATCTGCACGATCAGATAAGCAGACAGCGCCTGCCCCCGCGTTTCATTGGTTGCACTGTCGTTCAGCCAGCTTTCGGCCACCACATAGATACCCGAAAAACAGAACCCCACGACGATACGCAGCATAAACCAAACATATTGGTTTGGCAGTGCGGCATACATAATCAATGCCGCAGAAACCAGCGAGGCAAGTGCTGCAAACACACGCACATGGCCAACATTGCGGATCAAATTGGGGGCCAAGCGCGATCCAAACAGGAACCCGATGAAATACCCTGACATAATCCACGACATGCTGACCGCGCTGAAGCCTTCGAGCGAACCGCGAATACCCAACAATGTACCCTGCACACCATTCCCAAGCATGAGAAGGAACATACCGAGCAGCAAGGCCCAAGAACTTTTGATGACGTGACCCATAGCTTAATCCTTATTGGCCTCTCTCCACCCATAGAAGATTCGGAGATTTATTATCGTCTTAAACACGACTGCTTTGAGCCGTTTTTCGGTGTGATTTAATCCACAGCTGGTAACAGTAAAGAACTGTCACCATATGAAAAGAACCTATAATTTTTGTCGATGGCATGGGCATAAATGTCTTTGATGGCTTGCGTCCCCATCAACGCACTGACCAACATCATCAAGGTCGATTTTGGCAGATGAAAATTTGTGATCAGCCCGTCTGTTACCGCAAATTCAAATCCAGGTTTGATGAAAATGTCGGTGTCCCCAGTCCAGGCCTCAATTTGGCCCGTGCCCCGCGCGGCCGTTTCAATCAGACGCAGCGCCGTTGTGCCCACAGGGATCACACGTCCCCCCGCGCGTTTGGTCGCAGCGATTTCATCGGCAGCTTGTTGACTAACATGTCCCCATTCCGCATGCATTTTATGGTCGCTGACATCATCCGTTTTCACGGGCAGGAAAGTACCTGCCCCCACATGCAGCGTCACTTTGGTAAACTCAACACCCATCAGGCTCAATTGGTCCAATATCCCTTGGTCAAAATGCAACGATGCAGTTGGCGCTGCCACCGCACCCGCGTTTTGGGCAAACACGGTTTGATAATCCTGCGAATCCTGCGCGTCCGCCGCCCGCTTGGCCGCGATATACGGTGGCAATGGCATAGAGCCGAGCCGCGCCAATTCTGCTTCAAACGCATCACCTTCAAGCGAAAACGCCAAACGCAGGCCCTCTTCACTTTTTTGCAAAACCTCGGCGGACAGTGCATCCGAAAACACGATCGTTTCCCCTGACTTAACCCGCCGCCCGGGTTTGGCCAAAGCCAACCAGCACCCTTCCCCATCAAGGGACAGTAATGTCACCTCGACCTTAGCAAAGGTCTCTCCTTGATCAGAGATACGTCGTCGCTGGCCTGTTAGGCGCGCAGGAATAACCTTGGTGTCATTCAGAACCAGCCGATCACCCGCCCGTAAAAACTTCGACAGATCAAAGAAATTATGATCCGACACAAAATCACCCTGTGCCACCAAAAGCCGCGAGGACGGCCTTGGATTGGCTGGGCGCAAAGCGATCAAGGCTTCAGGCAAATCAAAATCAAAGTCAGATAGGTTCATAAAGCGCATGTGCCTAAATCAATAGGGTTTCGCAAGCGGCATTTAAAACACCACTATTGCGTTGGCGGTGCTGGCGGTTTTCTGCGGAA
>CAYWIR010000222.1:0-5054 GCA_964458375.1 uncultured Neptunicoccus sp. | reverse complement strand
GAGGACAGTTATGTCTATTAAACGCACGCTGCTGAACACGGCAGTTGGCTTTGGATTTGCGGCAGGTATCGCATCCACGGTCGCAGCTGAAGACCTTACGATCGCAATCGTGAACAACGGCCACATGATCAACATGCAAAAAGTTGCCGAGGCTTATACCGCTGAGACAGGTGTAAAGCTGAACTGGGTGTCTTTGGAGGAAGGTGTTCTTCGTGAGCAAGTAACATCTGACACTGCAACAGGCGGTGGTCAGTACGACATCATCAATATCGGCATGCAAGAAGCACCTATCTGGGGCGCTGCGGGCTGGATCGAGCCGCTGAACTTTGGCGACGACTATGATTTGGACGATATGCTGCCAGCAATGCGCAATGGCTTGTCCCACGATGGTCAGCTGTACGCGGCACCGTTTTACGGTGAATCCTCTATGGTTATGTACCGCAAGGATCTGACAGATGCTGCTGGCGTTGCCATCGCGGACAACGACAGCTGGGACAACGTGAAGAAAGCCGCTATGGCGATGCACGACCCAGACAACGGCGTTTATGGCGCGTGTTTGCGCGGTAAGCCAGGTTGGGGCGACAACATGGCGTTCATCACAACTATGGTGAACTCTTTTGGTGGTGCATGGTTTGACGCAGATATGAAACCTGCGCTGAACACTCCAGAGTGGAACGCAGCCATTAACTTCTATGTTGATCTGCTGGGCAACTACGGTCCTCCAGGTTCAGAGGGTAACTCTTTCAACGAAATCCTCGCGCTTTATAACGAAGGCAAATGCGGCATGTGGATTGATGCCACAATCGCGGCGTCTTTCTTGAAAGTTGATGGCGTTGCTTATGCACAGTCCCCGAACGCTGGTAACCCAGTGGGCGCAAACTGGTTGTGGGCATGGGCAATGGCTGTTCCAGCTGGCTCGCCAAACTCTGAAGCGGCAAAAGCGTTCATCGAATGGGCCACGTCTAAAGAGTACATCAAGGCAGTAGCCGATCACCCAGACTTTGGGTGGGGTTCTGTGCCAACAGGTACACGTGCATCCACATATGCTTACCCTGAATTCCAAGCAGTTGCTGGTTTTGCCGCAGCTGAAATGGCGGCGATCGAGTCTGCAGCGCCAGCTGCGACAGACATCAAGCCATACGTTGGTGTTCAGTTTGCAGCGATCCCAGAATTCCCAGAAGTGGGTTCTGCGGTGGCACAGGAAATGGCAGCAGCCTTGTCTGGTGCGAAATCTGTGGAAGATGCATTGGCAGCGGCACAATCCGCAGCTGACGCGATCATGAAAGAAGCTGGTTACTACGACTAAGTTTCAGTGCAGGGGCCCAGCTTAGGCTGGGTCCCTCTTCTGCGCGTTTGTTTGCTTTTGGCGGCAAGTGTGCGACACCAAATTACCAATTCCGCCACCCGATCCTTAACAAGGCGCCTCTGCGCTTTGATGAAAGCAGTTCTATGTTTCGTATGACGCTTCCCAGATTGTTACAGACCCCAGCCGTTTTGCTGTTGCTGGTCTGGATGTTGATCCCTTTGGGCATGACGCTGTACTTCTCGTTCATCCGCTATGTGTTGAACAATTTGCGCCGTCCAGAATGGACAAAACCCAACATTGAAAACTGGCGCGGCTTTGGGAATTACGATTTTGTCCTCGGCGTAGATAATTTCTGGGCCTCAGCGGCAGACAATTGGTTCATCGTTGCTGCGCTGTTTGTGATGACAATTGTTGGCGGTATGCTGATCAATTCTTGGATTCAGGCGGATGGTACGCCGCTGAGCCAAAGAATGCGGTCAAACCTGCGGTTTGGTCCGATTGTGGGATATGGTGCACTGTCAATTGTCCCTATTGGGGCTTTTCTTTACCGTTTTGCAGATGTGCAGGTTAAGAGCGGTGGCTTTTGGCTGGCGATGCAAAATTCGCTTTTGATTGTAACGAGCATTTTGTTCCTGACTGTCATTCTTGGTGTGTTGATCGCTGTGCTGATCAACAAGGCCTTTCCCGGGCGTGGTATCGTTCGTGTATTGCTGATTTCACCGTTCTTTGTCATGCCTGCCGTAAATGCCGTTTTGTGGATCAATATGATCCTTGATCCTGTTCTGGGCCTGCAAGGTTTGGCTGTTGGTGGTATAAATGACCTTCTTGTCACACTGAAAGACGCACCCGTGATTGGGCAGTTTTTCTCGCTTTGGCCAGAACTTAAACCTATTTCGTTCCGTGCAACGCAAACATCAGCCTACGCAGTGATTATTATGGTTACGTGGCAATGGACACCCTTTGCCGTTCTGATTTTTATGACGTCTTTGCAGTCCGAAGATCAGCAGCAAAAAGAAGCTGCAGTTTTGGATGGTGCAGGGGCTTGGTCGCAATTCCGCTTTCTGACGTTGCCTCATTTGGGGCGGCCTGTGGCGATTGTGGTGATGATCCAAGCGATCTTTCATTTGTCCCTTTACGCAGAGATCGAAATCGTCAGCCGAGGCAATGGCAACAAAAACCTGCCGTATCTGATTGGCGAGTTTGCCAACAACAATATCGGTGCCGCCAGTGCGGCAGGCATCTTTGCAGTCATTCTTGCCAACATCGTTGCGATTTTCTTGCTGCGGATGCTTGGCAAGACGTTGATGGAATAGGAGTGAACTGGCATGGCAATCGTCGCAACAACCTCCAAATTAAAATCCGCAGTGCGGCCCGTTCTGGCGTGGGGCATCGCGCTTCTGTTCTTCTTCCCGATCTTCTGGATGTTTTTGACCAGCTTCAAATCGGATGCAGATGCGGTTAAGCCAGAGTTCTTGATTTTCTTCACACCGACGCTCGAAAACTACCTGAACATGACTGAAAATTACGATTACTGGCGCTTTGCCAAGAATTCGGTGATTACTGCGGTTCTAGCGACTGTGTTCACGTTGTTTGTGGCCATTCCCTGTGCCTATGCGATGGCGTTTAATCCAACCCGTGCTACCAAAGATGTTCTGATGTGGATGTTGTCCACCAAGATGTTGCCTGCCGCGGCCGTGTTATATCCGATGACGTTTTTGACCAAGAGCATGGGACTGTTCGATACGCACTTCTTGATCATTTTGGTGTTGAGCTTGATCAACCTGCCCATCGCGATTTGGATGTTGTTCACATACTTCAAAGAGATTCCTAAGGATATCATCGAAGCGGGCAAAATGGACGGCGTGAACACATGGGGCGAGATCAAAGAAATCCTCGTGCCACTGGCGTGGGGTGGCATCGCATCTACCGCTTTGCTGGTGTTTATCTTTTGCTGGAACGAAGCCTATTGGACCGTGCGCCTGACAACGACAGAGGCGGCCACCTTGTCAAAACTAATCGAAGGCAACCGCGCGCCAGAGGGATTGTTCTTTGGCCGATTGTCCGCCGTATCAGCCGCAGCCGTTGGACCGATCGTTGTGTTGGGTTGGTTCTGTCAAAAACAACTGGTGCAAGGTCTGACCTTCGGCGCGGTTAAGTAAGGAAAACGGATATGGGACGTATCACGCTAAAGCAGGTTCAAAAGAAATTCGCTGATGTCGAAGTCATTCCGCCTTTGGATTTGGAGATTGAAGACGGTGAGTTCGTGGTCTTCGTTGGTCCTTCGGGCTGTGGTAAATCCACGTTGTTGCGATTGATTGCTGGGCTGGAAGAGACCACATCTGGCTCTATCGAGATTGATGGTGAGGATGCAACAGCAGTGCCACCCGCCAAACGTGGGCTTGCGATGGTGTTTCAGTCTTATGCGCTTTATCCGCATATGTCGGTGCGCAAAAACATCGCCTTTCCTTTGCGCATGGCAAAGATGAGCAAGCAGGAGCAGAACACGCGGATTGAGGCGGCGGCCAAGGCGTTGAACCTGACGGATTATCTGGATCGTAAGCCAGGCCAACTGTCTGGCGGGCAGCGCCAACGTGTTGCGATTGGCCGTGCGATTGTTCGGGAGCCTTCGGCCTTTTTGTTCGATGAACCTTTGTCCAATCTTGATGCCGCACTGCGTGTCGGGATGCGGATGGAGATTTCCGAACTGCACAAGAAGCTGGATACAACAATGGTTTATGTGACCCACGACCAAGTTGAAGCCATGACCATGGCGGACAAGATTGTGGTGCTGCAGGCGGGTGTGATCGAACAAGTTGGCAGCCCCTTGGATTTGTACCGTGCCCCGCGCAACAAATTTGTGGCGGGGTTCATTGGATCGCCGAAAATGAACCTCATTGAAGGTGAAGAAGCTGCAAAACATGGGGCAGAGACGATTGGTATTCGTCCTGAGCATGTGACCCTGTCAAAAGATAAGGGCGATTGGACGGGAACGGTGGGCGTTGCTGAACATTTAGGGTCTGACACTTTCTTGCATGTTACTGTCGCTGGGTTTTCCGAACCTGTGAGTGTTCGCGTTTCAGGTGATGTTGAGGTGTCGTATGGCGACACAGTGTACCTGACACCACAAGCTGATTTGATCCACAAATTTGGCACAGACGGATTGCGGATGCCATGACACGGTTAAACGGCAAAGTTGCTTTGGTTACAGGGGGCGCACGGGGGATCGGGCGCGCCATTTGCACGGCTTATGCCGCAGCAGGGGCAAAAGTTGCCGTTGCAGATGTGTTGAAAACTGATGCGCAAGACACTGCAAATGCGATCTCAGGTCTCGCCGTTGAAATGGATGTCACTGACATGGCGTCAATCGCGGCAGGTGTTGCCAAGGTAGAGGCTGAATGGGGCGGCATTGATATTCTTGTGAACAACGCGGGCGTGTTCAATATGGCATCGCTTGATAAGATCACGCCCGAAGACTACCGCCGCCAGTACGACATTAACGTGGGGGGCACACTTTTCACCACGCAGGCTGTTGTGCCGTCAATGCGCAAGCGCGGCGGCGGTGCTGTGATTAACTTTGCAAGCCAAGCAGGCCGTCGTGGAGAGCCGAACATCGCGGTGTATTGCTCTACCAAGGCGGCGGTTATTTCTGTGACGCAATCCTTGGCCCTTGAACTGGCGGATGACAATATCCGTGTGAATGCTATCGCGCCTGGGGTGATCGATACGCCAATGTGGGATGTGGTGGACG
>CAYWIR010000221.1:0-5058 GCA_964458375.1 uncultured Neptunicoccus sp. | reverse complement strand
ACCAAGTCCCCCAACGCATTTTGCTGTGGAAAACTCGCTTGCGCGCGCAAAAGCGGCACAACGCTGGCATCCGCCCCCGTTGGTTTATCGCCATGCAGAAACGGCTTATCCCCCAGCAACGTCGCAAACGCGGACACATCTTTGGCCACCCGCGCCACCTGCTCCGCATCGCTGTGCCGCCCCATACCCTGCGCAAGACATTGCTTGATAACGCCCTTGCGCACTGAATTGGCAATGAACCCGCCAATCACAGGCGGCATTCCTGCAAAAAACGCCTCTTTCGTGATGGCCCAACGATCATCGTCCATCCAACGGTTTGCCACGATGGCGAAATACACGTTTTCTTCAAACGCCCGAATGACCATGCGCGACACAGCCTTTTGCTCTGCCGTCAGTCCCGCATCAAAATCCACACTGTATTTCGTCTCCAAATGCTCTCGAATTTGGTCGCTGTCTGGGATCAACTGACCTGCATCCGTCAAAACAGGCCACTTCTTTTTGGGTGCTTTACGTGGATCAGGGTTCACATCCAACTGATACGCTTGCCCTGACATCTCCATCAACGCAATGGCCTTCACCGCAAACGGGCTGCCGCTAATTTCCCCAAAACCAGGGGGATACACTGTCAGTTTCATCATCATAAATCTCCTTTTCCACACCCTAACCTGCGCCTACTGTCAAAAAGTGTCAGCAACCTCTACTATGCTCCCACCATGGCTAAATCAGAACGACTCCTCCAGCTTATGCAGCTCCTTCGGCTCTTGTCACCTCCCGTGCAGGCGTCCCAACTCGCAGATGAACTTTCTGTTTCCCTGCGCACAATCTATCGCGACATTGACAGCTTGCGTGCCTCAGGTGCGATTATTGATGGGGCCGCAGGCTTTGGCTACACGCTCGTAGAAGACACAGCCATGCCACCCATGCTGTTCAACACCGACGAAACCGAAGCTCTCGTGCTTGGCCTGCGCGAAGTGATCGAAGTGGCGGACCCCGTTCTCGCCGATGCCGCACGCAACGCCCTCGCCAAACTCGCAGCCAGCCTACCAGATCGCCTGTCGCGGCAAATGCAAAACTCCGTACTTTCCGCCAAACGCTTCCATGAACGGCCCAAAATCACCATCGACGTATCCGAACTGCGCATGGCCGCACGCAATGAAAACGCGATCCAAATCCACTACGCCGATGCAAAGGGCGCAGAAACAACGCGCATCATCTGGCCACTCTCGCTTGTCTTCATGGATTCCACGCTGATGCTGCTCGCCAAATGCCAAATGCGCCAAGATTTCCGCGCCTTTCGCGCAGATCGCATCACGCACCTGACAACAACCGAACAGTCCTTCCGCCCACACCGCACCAGCCTACTGCGCGATTTCCTCGCTCTACTGGAAGAGCATGATGCCGCTCATCCCAAGCAAACATAAATTTGCTTTTGTCGTGGACCGTTCCCAAGTATACTCAACGCAATAATAAAAAGAGCGCGATCAGAGCAGGAGCATCGCATGTTAAAGAAATTCACCCTAAGCGCAGTCATTGCGCTCGTCCCCGTATTTGCACAGGCAGCAGCCACAGTGACAGAAACACCCGCACCGATACAGCCGAAATTCGAAAGCATCGAAGTCGCGCAAACCCAGTCAGGGTTTGAACGCTGGGTCAAATCCTTCCGCGCCAAAGCCTTGTCCAAAGGCATCTCGGCGCGCACCTACGACCGCGCTTTTCGCGGTGTAAAACTCAACAAACGCGTTATCGCATCGGACCGCAAACAGGCCGAATTCTCCCGCGAGATTTGGGATTACCTTGACACTGCCACCTCTCCCAAACGGGTGAAAAACGGCAAAGCCATGGTGAAAAAGCACAAACGCCTCTTGCGCCGCATCGAACAAACCTATGGCGTCGAATGGTCCGTGGTTGTCGCTATTTGGGGCCTTGAATCCTCTTATGGCTCGAACATGGGTGACATCAACATCGTCGAAGCCCTCGCAACACTCGCCTACGAAGGCCGCCGCCAAAAATTTGGCGAAAGCCAACTTCTGACAGCCCTTAAAATCATTCAAAAAGGCGATATCACCCCAAACCGTATGCTCGGATCATGGGCTGGTGCCATGGGGCACACACAGTTTATCCCAACCTCGTTTGATGCTTTGGCCGTGGATTTCACAGGCGATGGCAAACGCGACGTGTGGAACCCACGCAAACCTGATGATGCGCTCGCCTCCACCGCGAACTACCTCAAACGCAACGGATGGGTCAAAGGTCAGCCATGGGGCGTCGAAGTGAAACTGCCCAAAGGCTTTAACTACGGCAACGCATCGCTGAAGGTAAAAGCAACTCCTGCCCGCTGGGCCGAACTCGGCGTGCTGCAAGTCAACGGCAAACGCATCCCCAACAAAGGCAACGCCGCGATCCTGCTCCCCGCAGGGGCAGACGGCCCCGCCTTTGCTGTGTTCAAAAACTTCTTCGTCATCAAACGCTACAACAACGCCAATTCCTACGCGATGGCCGTTGGGCATCTGGCCGACAAAATCAACGGCGGCGGCGAATTCAAACAAGAATGGCCCCGTGGGCCGGGCGCACTGAAATTGCCCCAAAAGATGGAAGTGCAAGAACTGCTGCTCAAGGCTGGTTATGACATCGGCGATGTGGACGGGATTATCGGCCCCAAAACTATCGACGCCCTGTCTGACATGCAGATCAAAGCAGGCAAACAACCCACAGGCAAAGCCGACCTCGCTGCACTAAAATTCCTGCGCACACGGGTCAGATAATCACACAAGGACGCGCCCAATCGGCGCGTCCGTTGCGTGTTGCAGTTTTGCCGTTAACTTTTGGCTTTCGCTAATTTGCAACACGGCACCCATACCTAGGGACCCCTGTTTCTGGGTAGTTTGCTTTTTTGTGTAAAAATATCACAGGGTGTGACCTTAACGGTGCGAACGGTGCTATTCCGCGCCCCAATCGGCCGACATCATTTCCCGCAATCGGCTGGCCGTGCGCTCAAACTCAAACGCTCCTGTCCCCGCCTCATACAGCTGTTCGGGCTCCGCTGCCGCTGATGCAATGAACGTCACCCCTGCTTCATACAGGGCATCAATCAACGTCACAAACCGCTTTGCCTCATTCGCACGCTCTTTGCTAAGACGAGGAATATCTTTCAAAATCAATACTCTAATCGCTTTAGAAATGGCCAGATAATCCCCGGGCCCCAATGGCTGTCCACACAGGTCGCGAAAGGTCGCCATCGCCACGCCGTTGTGAAACGCAGGCAGCACAATTTCCCGCGATTTATGGTGCAGGATCAGCGGCTCCCGCTTGGTGCCCGCCACATCTGTCCAAACCCGCTGAATCGCCATTTCAGCAGCCTCATCAATGGGTGCGAAATAGGTCTTATGCCCCTGCAATCGGTTCTGCCGATGGTCTGTTTCACTGTCGAGGTTATAGACCTCCATTCGATCCTTAATCATTGAAATGAATGGTAAAAACAGGTTTCTGTTCAACCCATCTTTATACAGGTCATCAGGGTGACGGTTCGACGTTGTCACAATCACAACGCCCGCTTCAAACAGCTTTTCAAACAGCCGCCCCACAATCATCGCATCCGTAATATCGGTGATCTGCATCTCATCAAAACACAGCAAGCGGGACGATTTAATCACGTCCTCCGCCACAGGCACAATCGCGTCCTCAACACCCTTCTGCCGTGCTTCATGCATAAGCGCATGAATCTCTTGCATAAATGCGTGAAAATGCACCCGCCGTTTGCGCGGCTCTTCAACCCCATCAAAGAACAAATCCATCAACATGGATTTACCACGCCCGACCCCGCCATAAAGATACAAACCCTTCACTGGCTCCGCCGATTTTCCAAACCGCCCGAACAGCCCCTTCTTCACAGGTTTGCGCAGCGTTTCTGCAACAGTATCGAACAACGCCAGAACAGCCTCCTGCGCGGGATCACGATGCAACTCCCCCTGATTAACGCGGTCTTCATAAATGTCTGTTAGAGTACTCATCACAGTTAAAACCTTGCGTCCGTCTGCATTATTTGGTCAGAGTTTCCTAACAACTCGCGGCGCTGCCCGCAATTGGGAGGCGACCAATGACCATACAATCAACGACGCAATCGAAAATATTTACGCCTATCCTGATCGCATCCTGCCTGATCTTGATGACAGGCTTTGCAATTCGCGCATCTTTTGGTGTGTTCCAAATCCCCATCGCATCCGAGTTTGGCTGGCTTCGGTCCGAATTTTCCCTCGCCATTGCGATCCAAAACCTCGCTTGGGGCATCGGCCAACCTATCTTTGCCGCTATCGCTGAAAAATTCGGCGACCGCCGCGCCATTTTCCTTGGCGCACTCACCTATGCCGCTGGCCTTGTGCTTTCCTCTGTCGCCACAACACCTGGCGCACACCAAATCCTTGAAATCATAGTAGGATTCGGCATCGCAGGCACAGGGTTTGGCGTCATCCTCGCCATTGTGGGCCGCGCCGCCAGCGACGAAAACCGCTCCCTCGTGCTTGGCATCGCCACCGCATCAGGCAGTCTTGGCCAAGTCATCGGCCCCCCTATCGCCGCCGCTTTGCTCACTCAAATGAACTGGTCCAGCGTCTTCCTAATCTTCGCCGCCGCCATCTTATCGGTCATCCTGCTGCTGCCGTTCCTGCGCAGCAAAACCGTCGCCTCAAACGCCGCCGTCGAAGAAACCATGTCGCAAATGCTGTTCAAAGCATTCAAGGACCCGACCTACACGCTCATCTTCCTTGGCTTCTTTTCCTGCGGCTACCAGCTTGGCTTTATCACCGCGCACTTCCCCGCCTTCATTACCGAAATCTGCGGACCCATTGCCGTGGGTGGCATGCTCGATGCTATCGGCGTATCCACCACCACAATCCTTGGCGGCGTCGCCATCGGCATTATCGGATTGGCCAACATCATCGGCACCGTAGGCGCGGGTATGCTCGGCAAACATTTCCCGAAAAAGTACCTACTGGCATTGGTTTACACAGGCCGCACATTGGTTGCCGCATGGTTCATCATGGTCCCAATGACACCCACAACGGT
>CAYWIR010000220.1:0-5095 GCA_964458375.1 uncultured Neptunicoccus sp. | reverse complement strand
GAAAGGCGTGCCTCTTGGGCGGCGATTTGCGCGCCTGACATTGGGGCGTCGATCAGTTGGCAGGGAATGCGCGGGATCAGGTCGTTGATATAGCGAGGTGAGACCGTTGAGCTGATCACGACATGGGTGAGGTTTGGCAGCTTTGCCATTAGGTTTTGCGACCCAAACAGCAGGGATTCTGTTTGCGGTATATCGCGCACGACAGAAATCAGAACGTCCGTGTTTTGTGGGATTTGGTCGGGATCATTTGTGATGCCAGCACCCGCCGCGAAGGTGTTTGGATCGCGGATATCAAAGCCAGTTGCGGGCAGACCCGCAGCGCGAAGAGCGGCCAACATGGGTTCCCCCATACGGCCGCATCCCGCGATCAATGTGTTAGTGTTCGACAACGGATTCCGCAACGAACAGGTTGGCCCAAGCCCGTTCAACCAGATCAATGGCCATCTTGTGTGGGCGGCCTTCATAGTCACAAATGGATTTCATTTGCGTCACAAGGAATGGTGCGTGGTAGGCGGCGTAAGTGTTATCCACCTGAGGATAAAGCTTTGAAAACAGGTGGATAAGAACCTGCTCATCGAGCGGCATTTTCATCGCCTTTGACACCAGTGCATAGATTTGGATCATTTCATCGCGGGATGGGCGATCCACCAGAACCTTGTAATAGATCCGGCGCAACGCCGCGCCATCGAAGATTTCGGCTGGGTGGAAGTTGGTCGAAAAGATCACCAAAGTATCAAATGGCACGAGGAATTTTTCGCCCGATTGCAGGGACAAGATATCATCGCCGCCTTCCATTGGAACGATCCAACGGTTGATCAGCGCCTGTGGCGGTTCACTTTGTCGACCAAGGTCATCGACGATAAATACGCCGCCTGTCGCCTTAAGCTGCAACGGGGCCTGATAGGTTTTGGAGTTGGAGTTGTAATTCAATTCCAGCATCGACAGGGTCAGTTCGCCACCTGTGATTACTGACGGGCGTTTGCAAAGGACGTAGCGGTTGTCAAATTGCATGCCTGTGCGGCGTAAAGATCTTGGATCACTGCTGCTTTCGATGCCTTCGCCGTGTACGATTGGATCGTATACAGAGATGATTTGACCAGAGTATTCGAGCACTTTGGGGACGAAGATTTTATCGCCCAAAGCGTCACGGATACCGTTGGAAATTGACGATTTCCCGTTGCCCGGAGGGCCGTACATCAGGATGGATTTGCCAGAATTCACCGCTGGCCCAAGCTGGGTCAACAGCCCATCGGGGATGATCAGGTGGCCCATGGAGCCTTCGAGTGCGGATTGTGTGATGCCCACATCGGCCACAGATTGCAATTTCACCTGTTCTTTGTAGTCATCAAGCGGGATTGGCAGGGCGCCAAAATATTCGGACTGGGCCAAAGCATCAACTGCGCGGGATTTGCCTGCGTCAGTCAGTTGATAGCGCAGTTCGGTTCCTTCGCGGCCGACAACCTCAATCAGGTTTTGAACGCGGGCAAATTCAATAATTTCAAGCGCAATGGGGCTGGAACAGCAAAGCGTTTCTTCAACCTCACTTGGAAGGGCAACGTTTTTGCGAAACATGGTTTTGATCAGAATGTCGCGGACGAAAACAGGGTTAAGGCCTGTTGCCGCAACGGTCATTGGAATCGCAGGAAGGTGCGGGACGCGGGTCTGCATGTTCATTTTGGTACCACTGCTCTTTTTTCTTTGACGCTGTGCATCTTGAACCCGTTTACCGAACAAAATCTGGATTAGATTTTGCGGATTTGGTTGGTTTCATTTAACTTATCGATAACTAACAACGGCAGGTGGCAAAAGTGCGGCAAATTTTTGACTTTTGGTATGCTTTGTTCCTTTTTGGAATCCTTGCTTTGCTGTCATTGGCGCGTGTGAACGATGGATCGGTGTTGATCCTGAGCTTTGATGGCGATGCTGTTCATATGGCGCAAGTTGTGACCCGTATATTGGGGGGTGAAATCCCGCATCAGGACTTTCACACGCCGCTTGGGGTCATGGCGTTTCTGCCGATTGTGTTCTTAATGGAGTTGGGGGCAGGGCTTGGGTCTGCTTTTGGTTATGCTCCTGTTTTAATTGCTTTGCTATCCTTGCCTGCGGTGCATTGGGTTGGCGTGAGCCGCCTGTCGTTGAGTGGGGCGCTTGCGTTTGGCGCAGTGTTTATGGTGCAGCTGCTGGCGTTTGTTCACGGGGGCACGGATGCGACGGTGGCGGCGTCGATGTATTACAACAATTGGGGATGGGCGATTGCTGCGATGATCGCTGTGTTGGTTGTTCTGCCCAACACACGCCCTGGTCGGTACGCCAATTGGGCGGAACCTGTGTTCCTTGGCTGTGGAATGGGGTTTTTGGTGCTGTGCAAGGTGACGTTTGCGGTGTTTTTGCTGCCTGTGGTGGTGGTCGCTTTGCTGGCGTCGCGCCAAATTCGAACGCTTGGGTTTGGCGTTTTGGTTGCGCTTGCTTTCCTCTTTTTGATTACGGCGCAGTTTGGCGTGGTCGAATTTTGGACGGGGTACGTGAATGATTTGCTGTTTGTTTCCAGTTCCACCGTGCGGGCGCAACCTGGTGATGCGCTGGCGATTTTGCTGCTGCGTCCTGCGCAAATTGTTGGCGTTGTTGCGTTGTGTGCTGGGTTTGTTTTGCTGCGCCAAGCCCGCGATACTGTCGGGTCGCTGTTGTTTTTGTTATTGGGTGCTGGTTGGATTTTGATCAGTCATCAGAACTGGCAGAACGATCCACATTGGCTGATCGTGGCGGGTTTGATCTTGGTCGGTTTGGCACGGGATGTGATTTTGTACAACAGATATGGTTGGCCGCTGCAAATGGCGATGCGCACGGTGGCGGTTGTGTTTTTCGCTGCTGGGTTGCCGCTGTGGGTGGCGCAGATGCAATCGCTGATGGTGCATCGGGGATTGAACGTCGCACAGTTTGAACCGGTGTTTGTGGACCATATCAATGATGATCTGCAATTTCGAAACGTATCAGGCGGGCCGTTTTCGGCAACTGTTGCACATCCTGGATTGCAGGCGGAACCCCTCACGCCGAGCGTGTTTATGGGGGTTGAGTTGCCCCGATGCCAAAAGGCCGATGGGTTGGTGGCAGAGTTGGTGCAGACAGGGGCCATGCTCGATCGATTTGAACAAACCCATGGGCAGCAGGTTTTATACGCTGATTGGGTGAATGCGTTGTGGTTGTTTTCCAAAACGGAGCAGTTGCAGGGCGGGGCGCCTTGGTATTATGGCGGCACGACTGGGTTTGGAAACGCGGCCTTCTTGGTGGTGCCAAAGTGCCCGATGGGACAAAAGGTGCGTGGATTGATGTTGGATGCGATTGCCGCAGATCCAGCATTGGAGTTTGGTTTAGAAGAAGAAACGGCGCTGTTTTACCTGTTCAAAAAGGGTGCGTAGCTGACGTTATCCGAATTGGGCGGCCATTGCCAAATAGATCAGCAGCGCGGATGACAGGGTCAATCCGTAAGGAAATTTCTTAGAAACTTGCCATGATTTCCAACCCGCCAAATGGGGTTGAAGGGGCGCGATTGCGCCAATTCCGCGGTGCAATACAACTGTAATCAGGGCCATTGCAGCCAGCAACATTAAGAATTTTGTGGCGTCTTGCATGGCGATATAGGGGGCCATTGCGCCGATGAACTTGCTGTCGCCGCCGCCCATATAGCCAAAATTATTCAGCAAAAAGCCAACGACCAACATCAACGCACCCTGAGCGATCCGCAGTGCGAACACATCAATTGGCAGCATGTTCATGCCGACCATCCCAAGACCCACAAGCACAAACGCCCCGAACAAGCCGAGGTTGGTTTTGTTGTAAATCTTCATGTGACGCAGATCCGTCAGCGCTGCCCAAATGCAAAAGGGCAACGCTGTCAGGAATAGGATCAGAGGGACGCTGAAAACCATCGTGTTTAGCTTTTGACAGTGCGGTTCAGCGATTCAAGGCTGCGCACGGCTTCTTCGAAATGGCGTGGATGCGTGTCGATTGCGTCTTGCAGCAAGCCACGGCCAACATCGGTGTCGCCTTGTTTCACAGCGGACAAAGCCGTTGTGTACATCAGCTGCGCTTTTTCCTCTTCCGTCATGGGGATGACAGGCAGGGAATAGTTTTTCTGCGCGGCGCGGGCCAAAACAAGGTTGTTTTTGGCCGTGAACAGCTTGCGGTCATAGGTGATGGCTTCGATGAACAGCTTTTCCGCGCCTTTATAGTCGCCACGGGTCATTTTGGAGTAACCCCAGTTGTTCATCACGTTGGACGGTTTCGTAGTCAGGCCGGCGGCAATTTCATAAAAGCTGTCGGCTTTCTTCCACTTTTTCTGGCTGTCCGCGATCATCGCTTCCAGACGGTAGCGTTGATAGGTTTCAACGGTTGGGGGAACTTTGTTCAGTTCTTTTTCGGCACCCTTCCAGTCGTTGGTGCGAATGCGCGCTTCGGCCAGATCAATGCGATCTTGGTCGGTGCTGCCTTTCATTTCCACGAGCTTTTCAAACACGGGGACGGATTCGGTGGCGCGTTTTGCGCGGACCAATGATTTCGCCAAACCGCGACGGAATTCGATGCGTTTTGGATCCTTAAGCAAGGACGAGCGGAAGTATTCGACCGCTTCGTTCGGGTCGGCCACTGTCAGCATGATGTCATTGAGATCGGTTGCATCCACAACGCTGGTCGGGTCGAGGTCTTTTGCTTTGGATGCGTCGCCGTTTTCAGCGCAAGCCGTCATTGCCAGTAAACCAGCCATAGCGAGTGCGCCCATTATTGGTTTGCCCATGGGTCTATTCCTGTACTGCTCTCATCATCCGGAGTTTGGTGTCGACAGAAGCAAATACTTGCCGTTGCCGCGCCTCACCAACTCGAATTTGTTGTTTTCATTGGGCTTATCGTAGCCCGTATCTTCAATAATAGCGATAGTTTTGGTCAAATTCTTCTTTATTTCATCAGAATTGCCATTATCCAGCCCATATGCGAGCTGAAAGACACGCTTTGCTTCGTGGTAGTTGCCTTGATTTTGCAACAACACGCCGAGATTGTTCCACGCTGGCACAAATTCGGGGTCTTTCTTAACCGCGATTTCCAAAAG
>CAYWIR010000219.1:0-5108 GCA_964458375.1 uncultured Neptunicoccus sp. | reverse complement strand
CCCAAAAAGCCGACTGTGCTGTGCGCGGGCAGCAAATGGGTGCGGTCCCCTGCGGGGGGATTGCTGCGGGCGTTTAAAGCAGAGGGTGATTTTGTGGAGGAAGGCGAAGTTATCGGCGCGGTGTCTGATCCGTTTGGGGAGGCAGAGGCCGAGTTGGTGGCACCTTTGGGCGGTGTGATCATTGGGCGAGCGGTTTTGCCCGTGGTCAATGAGGGGGATGCCACGTTCCACATCGCGCAGGTGAAATCGTCGCGCAGCGCAGAAGAGGCCGTCGAAGGCTGGGCCAATCAGATGGAACAGGATCCCCTTTTCGATGAGGATGAGATCATTTAGCGGAGATGCTGCGCATCATTTCCCTGAGCTTTGGCTGGGCCAAAGCGGTTTCGCTCCGCTCGGGGATATTTGGAAAACAAAAAGCGGTGAGGCGGTTTATTTAAACAGCTTTGAGGACTTGATTTGATCCCACGCCCAGACAACTTGTTGGAGGCGGTCCTCATCTGAGCGGTCGCCGCCGTTCATATCTGGGTGCAGTTCTTTGATCAGCTTTTTATATTGTTTGCGCAGTTCCGCTTTGGTCCAATTGTCCCGCGCTTCGAGAATATCAATGGCTTTGCGTTCAGCGGCGGGCAGACGGCGTGTGCCTCCTGCGGGATCAGCTTTGCCAGGGTTGCGCGTGGCATTTGCCCCCAGCACTTCGGAGGGGTTTTCAATGCCAAGTCGTGCCCATGCTTTTTCTTCGATGGTTGCCTTGGCATGGTTTGTTTTGTCGCCAAAGGGTTTGGTGTCGCGGTCCCAAACGCGATCTGCTGCGAATTGTTTTTCCATTTCTTCTTCGGAGTGGTTTTCAAAGAAGTTCCATTTGGAGTTGAATTCGCGGATGTGGGTCAGACAAAACCAGTAAAACTCTTCGAGGTTGTCTGGGTGTTTTGGAGCGCGGTATTTGCCGGGTTCCGTACAGCCCGGGTGTTGGCATTTTTGCGAGGAGGTTTCGAACGCACCTGACATGCCGCGTCGCCCTTTGGCGCGCCGCTTTTTGTCAGCAGAAACAGAAATGTCGAAGTTAAACGGCGAGCGTTCAGCCATTGGTTTTTCCTTTTGCGTTGCGTTCTATTCCAGCCAAACATGATGGCCGCCGCGGTGTTCGATCAAAAACCGTTTATTTTTCGCTGCCAGTGGCAGAAAGGCTTTTCGACTCGGACACGGGAGTTTACCTTATTAAGCCAGAGCGCCAAGAGGCATTTTAGGGTGAATGGGAAAAAAGATGACAATGAAAGAGCGCATGGAGCGCAAATTGACGGATGAGTTTCAACCACAATCCCTTGAGATTATTGACGAAAGTGAAGATCACCGTGGACATGGCGGGTATCGCGAAGGGGGCGAGACGCATTTCAAGATTGTCATGCGGGCAGAGACATTGACGGGTATGAGCCGTGTGGCGCGGCAACGGGCTGTGATGGCCTGTGTCAAAGCGGAAATGGACCAGCGGGTTCATGCGCTCGCCCTTGATGTTAGCGCTTAAACGGGTCGCTTTCCACGGTTTCGGGCTGCGAAAACGGGCTGTCGCTATGTTCGCTGGTCAGCGGTGGATCTTGGGGCATTTCCGTGGTCTCGGGCCAGTCGGATGACACAGAGGGTTCAGCGGGAACTTCGTGTTCTGGCACATACTCCGCTTGGGGTTCATACTCCGCCTGTGGCGCGGGGTCTTCAACGGCGATGTCTTGTGTCGGCTCAGGCTCGGGAGCCGTGTCAGACGCGAGGTCGGTCATATCTGATTGATCTTCGATATAGCCAGCCATTGGGGTTTCTTGGGCTGCGGCCACCATGCGGCGGAACACCAATACGGTTTGATAGGTTTCGACGCGGGATTTCAGCAACCCAGGTTTTTCTTCCACGGGCAGGCTGTCAGAGCGCAGGTATTCCCAGCCGTCTGCCGCCTGTTCGTTCATGGTTTGGGTCAATACGGCTGCAAACCGTCCTGCGGTTCCCTTAACGCCTTTGACCCGTTTGGATCGATTTGGCGCTGGAACGACTTTGTACTCAAAGGTTTGCATGCGTGTTTATTCCCATATCTCGTGCGGGTGTGGTTTTGCCCCATAAGGCGCAGTAGAGCAAGAGCGGAGTGTGACCTGCATCTGGGATGCGCGGAAATATGTCACCGAGGAATGGCGATGGATTTGCTGACGCGTTTGGGGAGGGGGAGGACGCTGTGGGCTGTTTGGATCGCGGCCATGTTCTTGAGAATATGGTCTGGCATGGGGGCGACGCGGGGGCCTGACATGTCGATGTGCAGCGCGAGGGCTTCGCCTGTGGCGGCGAGCCAGCCGTCGGCGTGGAAGAGTTCTTGGTAGGTGTGGAAGCGTTTTTCGTCAAAGGCGATGAGTTGTGTGGTGACAAAGACCTCGTCCCCTTCGTGCAGTTCACGCACGTAGCAGATGTGAAATTCGGCGGTATAGGTCGTGTGGCGTTCGGTTTTGGCATAATCAGGGCCAAAGCCGATGGTTTCGTAAACTTCATCGACGCCCGTGTCGAAGAGCACGTTGTAATAGGCCATGTTAAGGTGGCCGTTGTAGTCGATCCATTCGGGGCGGACGTGTTTGGGGGAGGAGCGGAAGGGGGCTTGCATTGATGATCGTTCCAAAAATAGTTGGTTGGCCCGTTATGTTATGGCGTTAATCCAGAAGATTGGCCACAGGGTCCTTAGAAAATGGCCAGTCCTTGCCATCGAAGAACCGACGCTTTCGGATAAATGAGACATCGCCGTAGCGATAGTCTTTGCCTGCGACTTTCAGAAAAAGTTCTGGCAGAAATGTGTAGGTTTCCGTCGAATTATGCACCGATTTATCAGGCCGTGTGAGCGCGATGGTTTCGGTGATGTTCACGGCTTTGTATCTGCATCCGTCGATTGAAAAATCATTGGCCTGTTCGATTTTGAACGTGGCATCAACTAACCAGCGTTTTTCCGGCCGTTGCGGGTTGTAGCGCACGCTTTGAAACGGGTGTTCACTTCCAGATTCAAAGTTCAGAAGCGCCGATATATCGTTTTGGGGTTCTTCAAATTGGATGAGCTTGCCGCGGCTGAAGTACTTGTATGTGAAAAGACCAGCGTAGGTAACTGTTTGTGTGTCGTCAAAGAGACCGTTTACAAAAGTTTCGCCAATGTAGGGGCCTTGCAGTGCACGGTGCCGACGTGTGAGCGTGGTGTTTTTGGTAGGGAAGCTGAAAAGGATGCCATAGGCGAGGTCTGCGCGAGTAGGACAGGCGGCTTGGGTCAGCGTCGCAAACAGAGTTGCGATGATCACGCCCATCGCGGCGGCGAAGTTATGGAGGCGCGTGGACTGCACCCTATTTCGAAAAGGTATGACCCAGCCCTGATTGATGGCTCTATCCTGCCAACTTCTTCGCGACCAGTTCGTTCACCGCTTTCGGGTTGGCCTTGCCGCCTGTGGCTTTCATCACCTGACCGACGAACCAGCCTGCCATTTTCGGGTTGGCTTTGGCTTTTTCGACCTGTGCTGGGTTGGCGGCGATGATTTCGTCGACTGCGGCTTCGATTGCGCCTGTGTCGGTGACTTGTTTCATGCCGCGGGATTCGACGATTTCGTTCGGGTCGCCGCCCTCAACGTAGACGATTTCGAACAGGTCTTTGGCGATTTTGCCGCTGATCGCGTCAGAGGCGATGAGGTCGATGATGCCGCCAAGCTGTGTGGGGGACACGGGGCTGTCTTCGATTTCGCATTCGTCTTTTTTCAGGCGGCCAAACAGTTCGTTGATGACCCAGTTGGCGGTGGTTTTGCCATCACGGCCCTTGGCGGTTTCTTCAAAGTAATTGGCGCTGGCCACTTCGGCGGTCAGAACGCTGGCGTCATATTCTGTCATGCCGAAATCGGACATGAAGCGTGCTTTCTTCGCGTCTGGCAGTTCGGGCAGGTTGGATTGGATATCATCCACCCATGATTGTTCGATTTCCAGTGGCAACAGGTCTGGGCAAGGGAAATAGCGATAGTCATGCGCTTCTTCTTTGGAGCGCAGGGGAGAGATTTCGCCCGTGTCTGGGTTCCACGCGATTGTGTTTTGCTGGATTTCGCCGCCGTCTTCCAGCACTGCGATTTGGCGTTTGGCTTCGGCCATGATGGCCGCTTGGATGAAGCGCATGGAGTTCATGTTCTTCAATTCGCAGCGTGTGCCGAGATAGGAGAAATCATCGCCGTTTTCGCGGAATTTTTCGTAATCCCCTGGGCGGCAGACAGAGACGTTGACGTCTGCACGCAGGTTGCCGTTTTGCATGTTGCCGTCGGACGTGCCGAGATACTGTACGATCTGGCGGATTTTGGCGACGTAGGCGGCGGCCTCTTCTGGGCCGCGAATGTCGGGGCGCGACACGATTTCCATCAGGGCAACACCTGTGCGGTTGAGGTCCACAAACGACATGTTTGGGTCCATGTCGTGTACGGATTTGCCAGCGTCCTGTTCAAGGTGGATACGTTCGACGCGGATGGTGCGCGCGACGCCCGGTTCCATGTCTACATGCACTTCGCCTTCGCCCACGATGGGGTGATAAAGCTGGCTGATTTGGTAGCCTTGCGGAAGGTCAGGGTAGAAGTAGTTTTTGCGATCAAATGCGGAGTAGAGGTGGATTTCGGCGTTCAGGCCAAGGCCCGTGCGTACGGCCTGTTCAACGCAATATTCGTTGATGACAGGCAGCATACCCGGCATTGCGGCATCCACGAAAGACACGTTGGAGTTGGGTTCCGCGCCAAACTGTGTTGATGCACCTGAAAACAGTTTCGCGTTTGAGGCCACCTGAGCGTGGATTTCCATGCCGATCACAAGTTCCCAGTCGCCTGTGGCGCCTGCGATTGTTTTTGGTTTTGGGTCTGTGAAGGTCAGATCGAGCATGTGCGGCGCCTGCGAAAATGGGTGTCAGATTGGTGCTTTTTAGGGCGTTGGCCCCGCCTGCGCAAGCCGCGTTTGGGGCGGCAAGGGGCGGAGTTTAGATTTGGCGGCCCCCTGCCACATCAAGGAAAGCGCCTGTCGTGTAAGAGGAGGCGTCAGAGGCGAGGAACAGGATCGCTTGGGCCACCTCTTCTGGGGTGCCTGGGCGTTCTAGC
>CAYWIR010000218.1:0-5118 GCA_964458375.1 uncultured Neptunicoccus sp. | reverse complement strand
TTAACACCTCACAAACTTGTGATATTTTTTGCGAACCACTCGCAACTGGCGAAATCCTCCCCATATAGGGCCCATGAACAGACGCCAATTCACCCAGTCCCTCGCGGCCCTTTTCGCAGCCCCCGCGCTGCCTGCGGTCTCCCTTGCGGCCACACCCACAGGTGCGGCCCCCGCCTCTGCCTACTTTTGGGCCGACTATATGACCCGCATGCACACACGCTGCACCCCTGACATGCTCGCCCCCTTCTTTAAGGCAGATACCGAGGCCGCAAAACTCATTCATTCTCAATTGGTTAGCGAAAACGTGCTGACCTCATCGGGCCACGCGCATCCAAACCTACTGGCACGTCAGCCGCAAAAAACCTTTGGACAGCGGGATTTTAACCGCCCAAACTCACAGACAAAGAAGCCCGTGAACCAAAGGCAGACTTCCACCATGGCCGATACTCCAGACATTCGCCCCGCAACGGACCAAGACCATGATGCGTTGACAGATATCTGGCATGACGGATGGCATGAATCCCACGCCGCCCATGTGCCAACAGACCTTACAGACATGCGCACCCACGACAGCTTCCATGACCGCTTGGTTGATATGCTGCCAACCACCCTTGTCGCAGGTCCCATCGGTGCCCCCATCGGCTTTTGTGCCATAAGAAACAACGAGATATACCAAATGTATGTGTCTCCTGCCGCACGCGGAACAGGGGCAGCAGCGGCCTTAATCCTTGCAGGTTGTGACGCGATCAAAGACGCGGGCTACGCTACGGCGCAGCTTGATGTGATCGAACAAAACGCACGGGCGCGGGCCTTTTATGAAAAGATCGGTTTTGTGAACCACGGCGAGCATCCTGCACAGCTCGATACCCAAAACGGCATCTTCGAATTGCCATGTATTCTGATGGAAAAGGACCTCTAAGCCGATGAAACGTCGCACTTTTCTGACCAATCTTGCAGCCACTGCTGCTTTACCTATGGTGCCGCTGAAATCGCTCGCGGCGGCGGCCCCCACGGCTGCGGCCGCATCCATTGAACAGCCCTATCTCTGGGCCAGCTTCATCACACGGGTCCACAACAACGCCTCCCCTTCGATGCTGCAACGCTTGCTAAAGCTCGATGAAAGCGTGGCCAAACAGGTCTATTCCGAACTTATTAAGAACAACGTGGTAACTTCCCCCAACGCCTACGGCATCAGCCGCGCCGTTAACCCTTATCCTCAGCCGGGTCTGGCGCATATGCAGGGGCAGTTTTCTTCACAGGCTGTTAAGACTTCGGATAAGTCTTTGAAATTAAACACCTCTGACACCGAAACGGAAACCGATCCAGATTCACCGGCTGTTAACCAAGAACTGGCAGCCTCAGAGGATGAACATATCCTTAACGAATCCGAGGCCACAGAACACGGCACTCCCATCGCCCCAAACGGGCCTGACCCAGACCGACAGGCTTAACTGGCTGCGGCTGATCCGCTCGCGCCGCGTCGGCCCTGTCACCTTCTACCGCTTGCTCTCAGAACACGGCACCGCCGCCGCCGCGCTTGACGCCCTGCCCCAAATTGCACGGGACGCTGGCGTCAAAGACTACGCCGCATTCTCCCACAAAGCCGCCTATGACGAGCTGTCAAACGGCACCGCCATGGGGCTCAAACTCATTGCCCACGCGGACCCAACCTACCCCGAAGCCCTGCGCCACATACCCGATCCACCACCGCTCCTTTGGACCATGGGGGACCTGTCACTGCTGAACCGCCCCGCCATCGCCATAGTGGGCGCACGAAACGCCTCCAGCCTTGGGGTCCGCATGACCCGCAAACTTGTCACCGACCTCGGCGCAGAAGGCATAACAGTTGTCTCGGGCCTCGCACGGGGCATCGACGCAGCCGCCCACACCGCCGCCCTGACCACAGGAACCATCGCAGTGCAGGCAGGGGGTGTTGATGTGGTCTACCCCCGCGAAAACGCCGCCCTGCATGACGATATCGCCACCCAAGGGCTCCGCCTCTCAGAAAACCCTCTGGGCCTCATCCCACAGGCCCGTCACTTCCCACAACGCAACCGCATCATCGCAGGATTGGCGCAGGCGACGTTGGTGGTCGAAGGTGCACTGCGCTCTGGCAGCCTGATCACCGCCCGCGATTCAGCAGAACTCGGCCGCGAGGTCATGGCCGTTCCCGGCAGCCCAATGGATCCCCGCGCCGCAGGGTGTAACGCCCTCATCCGTGACGGCGCGACGCTGATCCGTTCGGCCCAAGACGTGATCGACAGCCTGCCCAAACCCGTGCAACCGCACATTGACACACCCCAACAACCCACATTGCCCTTCACACCCCCAGATCAGATCACCGCGACGATCCTCAATCTTCTGGGTCCAACAGCCGTGGCCGAAGACAGTCTCATCCGCGATGTTGGCCTGCCCGCCGCTGAAATCACGCCCCACCTGACGGCCCTCGAACTCGAAGGTAAAATTCTGCGCCAACCGGGCGGAATGCTGGCTTTGGCGGGCTGAACGCACCGCGCTATTTGTGCACGTTCTCCAATCAAATGCCTGCACCCCATTGACATTGCCCCCTTCAACAACACATTTTCCGCACGCCCAGCGGGGCCAAATAATGCAGTGATTCACAGGAAAAAGTATGCCAGTAGTTGTCGTCGAATCCCCGGCTAAGGCCAAGACAATAAACAAATATTTGGGTGATGACTTCACGGTCTTGGCGTCTTACGGTCACGTACGCGACCTCCCCCCCAAGGACGGCTCAGTCGACACTGACAACGACTTTGAGATGAAATGGGAAGTCGCCAGCGACAGCCAAAAACACATCCGCGCCATTGTCGACGCCCTAAAAGACGACAACGAACTGATCCTCGCAACCGACCCCGATCGCGAAGGCGAAGCCATCTCTTGGCACCTCGAAGAAGCGTTGAAAAAACGCAAAGCGATCAAGAAATCCACCAAGGTAGAACGTGTGGTGTTCAACGCGATCACCAAAGACGCCGTTACCACAGCCATGCAAAATCCAAGGGACGTGGATATGGAGTTGGTCGAGGCCTATTTGGCCCGCCGTGCGCTCGATTACCTCGTTGGATTCAACCTGTCCCCCGTCTTGTGGCGCAAACTGCCTGGTGCAAAATCCGCAGGCCGCGTGCAATCCGTATCACTGCGCATCATCGTCGAACGTGAAATGGAAATTGAGGCGTTTAAACCCCGCGAATACTGGACCGTCAAAGCCATTTTAACGACCCCACGGGGCCAAGAATTTGAAACCCGCCTCACCGTTTTGGGCGGTCAAAAGCTCGATAAATTCGACATTGAAACAGCCGAATCCGCAGAACTCGCCGTAGCAGCGATCAACTCTCGCGATCTCAAGGTCGCAAGCGTCGAAGCAAAACCAGCCGCGCGGAACCCATCGCCCCCCTTCATGACCTCGACACTCCAGCAAGAGGCCAGCCGCAAGTTCGGTATGGGCGCACGCCAAGCCATGAGCACGGCACAACGCCTCTATGAAGCAGGTTATATCACCTATATGCGGACCGACGGCATCGACATGGCCCCCGAGGCCGTGACTGCCGCACGCAGCACCATCACATCGCTTTATGGCAAGCAGTACGTTCCCGAAAAACCCCGTGTTTACAAGAACAAAGCCAAGAACGCCCAAGAAGCGCACGAATGTATCCGCCCCACAGACATGGACGTCACACCCGAAAGCCTGTCGCGTTTGGAAGCAGATCAACGCAAACTCTATGACCTGATTTGGAAGCGCACCATCGCATCCCAAATGGCCGCCGCCAAGATGGAGCGGACAACAGTGGACATCGGCTCAGATGATGGTCAAGTCATGCTCCGCGCCACGGGCCAAGTGGTCTTGTTTGACGGATTCTTGCGCGTCTACGAAGAAGGCCGCGATGATCAAGTGGTGGACGATGACGACAAGCGCTTGCCACAGGTCAGCACGGGCGAAGCGATGGACAAAAAATCTGTCAGCCCCGAACAGCACCACACACAACCGCCGCCGCGCTACACCGAAGCAACGCTTGTGAAGCGTATGGAAGAGCTGGGCATTGGCCGCCCATCCACCTACGCGAGCATTGTGACCACAATTCAAACCCGCGAATACGTGCGCAAGGAAAAGAACCGCCTGATCCCAGAGGATAAAGGCCGCCTTGTGATCGCGTTTTTGGAAAACTACTTCCGCCAATACGTGGGTTACGACTTCACCGCAAAACTCGAAGATGAACTCGACGATATTTCAGGCGGACGCGAGGATTATAAGGCCGTTTTAAATCGGTTCTGGCGTGATTTTTCCGCCGCCATTGGCGAAACCGCCGAACTGCGCATCACCGAAGTGTTGGAAAAAATCAACGAGGTTCTTGCACCCCACATCTTCCCTGCCAATGAAGACGGTTCCGACCCGCGTATCTGTAAAAACTGCGGCACCGGCCGTTTGTCCATGCGCACGGCCCGTTCAGGGGGCGCTTTTATCGGCTGTTCCAACTATCCTGAATGCCGTTATACGCGGCCTCTTTCTGGCGAAGTGGAGGGCGGCGACATTGCTGGTCCCGATGGCAAATTGCTGGGTGAAGACGAAAACGGTGACCCGATTACACTGCGCTCAGGCCGCTTTGGCCCTTATGTGCAACGCCGCAACGCAACAGACGAAGAGCCTAAACCACCCCGCGCCTCCATCCAAAAAGGCACGGAGCTGGAAAACGTCGATCTGGCGCTGGCGCTCAAGCTGCTGTCTTTGCCGCGCAAAGTGGGGGACCACCCTGATGGGGGCGAAGTCACCGCCGCAATCGGCCGTTTTGGCCCCTATGTGATGTGGCAAATGCCGCTCGAAGAGGGCAAGAAAACCGCCCGCAAAATTTACGCCAACATGAAAGACCCTGAAGAGGTGTTCATTGTCGGCATGAACCGCGCCATTGAATTGATTGCAGAAAAACTCGCCAAAGGCGGCGGGCGCGGTCAGGCGGCGACCCCGCTGAAAGAGCTTGGCGAACATCCCCAAGAAGGCGGCGCGATCAATGTCATGGATGGGCGCTATGGCCCCTACGTGAAATGGGAAAAGATCAACGCGACCCTTCCCAAAGAACTGGACCCGCAAGCGGTAACCTTAGAAGAGGC
>CAYWIR010000217.1:0-5141 GCA_964458375.1 uncultured Neptunicoccus sp. | reverse complement strand
TTGTCTGCGGCGAGTTCGTCCACGATCAGCTGGCGTAGAACGGCGGCTTCGGCTGTTCGGCGGAGCATGGAGCGCAGTTCGCCAATGGCGCGGCCAACAGGATCGTATTCCAGCGGGTTGGCTTCGGGCGCGAATGCAGCGCCTTCGGGTTTGATAAATTCGCCGAGTTTCGATTTTAGGTGACAGTTGAATACGGTGATCACGCGGCCATGCACGGGAATGCGGGCTTTGATGATGGGACGGGACAGTTTGGTGAGCGTGTAATCGCCCGCTTCGCCGCCGCCCAGTTCAGGAAATTTGATGGTGAGCGGTTCCGGCAAGGCTTGGATCACCTCTGGCTCTTCGTCAAAGCCGAAGCGGGACAGCATGGCGAGGCCAGGGCGGCGGTTGCCAGGGGTGCCGTCAAAAATGTTGGGTGCGAAAAACAGGGTGTCGTTGCCGTAGGTTTCATAGGCCAGTTTCTTGAAGATGGCCTTGCGGTGGTACCGTTTGTTTTTCGATGGGATCACATCGGCGTTTGATGCCGCGCCCCGTTCGTTGGTTTCGCGGATCACGTTGAACAGCGCTGGGCGTTCAAAGATTTCTTGAAAGCCGACGATATCTGCGTTCATGGTCAAAAGCTGATCGGCGAGCCAGTCTTCTTTCCAAGCGTATTCTTCTTGGGTGTATTCTTCGAACGTATAATATTCCTGTTCGGGGCCGATCAGGTTTTTCACGTTGAAAGACGAAATGGTGAAGTCTTTGGGCTCTTCGCGGTAGGCCATTAGAAGTCTCCGTATTTTTCGAGGGCGAGGGTGAAGACCTCTTTGTCCACATTGCCGCCTGTGGCGACTGCGATCACGCTTTCCCCGTCAATTTCGTTGCCGTGGAACAGCGCGGCAGCGAGGGCGGCAGCACCGCCCGGTTCAAGCACGATTTTAAGGCGGTGATAGGCCAATGCCATGGCGTGGAGGCATTCGTCGTCTGTCACCACCATGCCTGTGCCTGCGAGGCGGTTGAGGATGGGGAAGGTGAGGAGGCCCGGTGTGGGTGTGATGATAGCGTCACAGATGGAGCCGTCGATTTTTTGGTTTGCAACGGGGCGACCCGCGCGCAGGGAGTGGGCGTAGTCTTCGAAGCCTTCGGGTTCTACGGTGCGCACACGCAGCAGATCCGCGTATTCTTTCAGGGCAAGGGCAATGCCAGCTGCGAGGCCGCCACCGCCTGTGCAGACCAGCACATCGGCGTCTTTGACGCGCAGGTCTTTGGCTTGGAATACGATTTCGACGCCGCAGGTGCCTTGGCCTGCGATGACTTCGGGATCATCGAAGGGTTTGATCAGGCAGAGGTCTTCTTTTTCATTGATTTTGGCGGCGACTTCATCGCGATCTTCGCCCCCTGCGCGATCATACAAAACCACCTTTGCGCCCAGCGCCTTGGTGTTTTCAATTTTCACCTTTGGTGCATCGGAGGGCATGATGATGACGGCTTTGGTCTTATGCATAGACGCGGCGAGCGCGACGCCTTGGGCGTGGTTGCCGCTGGAAAATGCGATGACACCGCGTTTGCGGTCGTCTTTGGGGAGTGCGGAAATGGCGGACCATGCGCCACGGAATTTAAAGGAGCCTGTGTGTTGTAGGCATTCCGCTTTTACGAGGACCTTGCGCCCTGCGATTTCGTCCAAGAACGGCGAGGTGAGCATCGGGGTGCGTCGCACGTTGCCTTTGAGGCGTTTTTCGGCGGCTTTGACCATTGCGATTGTGGACATGGGGGGCTCCGTTTCTGGGTTGGAGCGTTCTTAGCGAAAATGGGGCGCAATAGAAATGCCCTCGGCGAGAGTATTTTTGCAAAGAGGACAGGGGCGTTAGGTCTGGGCCGCGATATCTGGGATGGTGGTGAGGTCAGATAGCACCTGTTTTGGGGTCCATGGAAGGCGATCCATAGGTTCGCCTGCACGGTTTACCCATGTGCTGTAAAACCCGTAGCCAGATGCAGCGGCTGCGTCCCAGCCGTTAGAGGAGACAAAGAGGACGTCTTTGGGGGGGGCGTTGAAGCGTTGGCCGACCAAGTCATAGACCGATTTATGAGGTTTGAAAATTTTGACGTCTTCAACGGACAGCACGTCGTCCAGCAGATCGCCAATGCCAGCGGATTGCACCGCGCCATCGAGCATTTTGGGCGAGCCGTTTGAGAGGATCGCGGTGTTTAAGCCCGCGGATTTGAGCGCTTTGAGCATGGCGGGAACTTCGGGGTAGGCGGCAAGTTCCCAGTAGAGTTGCAGTAGGCGATCGCGGAGTTCTGCGTCACCATCGAGGTCGTTGTTTTCGAGCGCCCAATCAAGCCCGTCTTGTGTGATATCCCAGAAATCACCATGAGCATCTGCCACAGCGCGCAACCATGTGTATTGCAGTTGTTTCAGACGCCAATCGGTCGCGAGCTTCTGCCAGCAGGCGGCGAGGGCATCGCGGTTGGGTTCGGCCGCGGCTGTGCGGGCAGCGGCGGACACGTCGAAGAGGGTTCCGTAAGCATCGAAAACGGCGGTTGTGATGGGCATGGGCTACTCCTTTGAGGCGGAGTGTGGCATGGAGTGGCGCAAGAGGAAACGACATTTTGGTGAGTGGCCTGCACTGTGTTAAGCTCGGATCAAAGGAGTTGGTTATGGAAAATCATGGGGCGATATTTTGGGCCGAATTGCATGTAAGAGACATGGAGGCTTCAAAAGCGTTTTATGCCAAAGTGGCGGGTTGGACGTATGACACCACGCCTCTGTCTGGTGGTCCCGGAGACTATGTGATTGCAAAGTTGAATGGGAAACCTGTGGCTGGGTTTTTGGATATGAATTTGATGCCTAGCTTAGACGGTATTCCGCCCCACTGGCTTACCTATGTGGCCGTGGATGATCTGGACCAATCAATCGAGACATTAACGCTTGCTGGCGGGAAGCTGCGCCGTCCCGTCATCACCGTACCTTTTATGGGCCGAATTGCCGTCATTGAGGACGCAGGCGGTGCCGTTCTTGCGATGATGGAACCATCAGACGGCACGGTGACGCGCAAAGCGTAAGCGCGTGTTTGGTCCGCATTGAAATTTGAAAACCTTGGGTTTTGGGATTACGCCATAGGGTTTGAAAAAACGGGTGTGTTGCGGGTTTGATGTATGTGAAGGCGCTTGAGGATTTGCGTTAGGTTTTGCGCTTTAGGATGAAATACCACACGGCCAAGCAGCAGAGGTTAAAGACCGCGACTGTGAGCAGTGTTGGAAAGACGGCGGCATAGCCTGTGTCGGGCCAGACAAGAAGGCTGAACGTGAGTTTGATGATACTAGCCGCATTGGCGAGGAGAACGCCGAGCCAAAAGTCGCGTTTCCAGAAAGCGGCGGCGAGCACCCACAAAAAGAGAACCACTGCGCCGATGAAGGTGATCCAGCCGAGTAAAGAGAGGCTTTCAAGAAGGTCGCGTTCGCTGTTTAGGAATTCGACAATATAGGGTTTGGGGGTTTCGGGTGCAGGAAAGAGGACTGCACTGAGTGGGAAGAAAAGGCCAAGCATGATTACGGTGCAGAACCGGTGCGTCCATGCAGCGTAACAAAATGCCAGAATGATCAGCGGGCGGATGAACCAGCTAAGTTCGTTGTGGTGGCGCGCCCACGCCCAATCGGAGACTGTGGAAATCAGGTCCATGTGTTGAGATACCTTAGTTTGACACTATCATGGTATCTTATGGGGTATGTTGAGGAAATCGGGCATCCGTCATCCGCGCGAAGAACCTGCATTTGCGGTGGGAAATAAGCGGTTTGGGACAAAATGAGCCGTGGGAGCCGAGCCTTTTTACAAAAGGCTCGGGCTGATATGCGCAGAGGTTGTTCTACAAATTCTCGGGTTGGGCCATGCCGATGGCGTGATAGCCGCCATCCACGAAGATGATTTCACCCGTTGTGAACGCGCCTGCGTCTGATGCCAGATAGACGGCTGTGCCGCCCACGGCTTCGAGTGTTGCGTTGGAGCGGAGGGGGGCGTTGGCTTCGGTTGCGCGGTAGGTTTTGCGTGCGCCGCCAATGGCAGCCCCTGCGAGGGTGCGCATTGGTCCAGGGGAGATGGCGTTGACGCGGATTCCGTCTGGGCCGAGGTCATTGGCGAGGTAGCGCACGGCGCTTTCCAGCGCGGCTTTGGCAACACCCATAACGTTGTAGTTTGGCATAACGGTTGTAGCGCCTTGGAACGTTAGGGTCAGGATTGTGCCGCCCTTGTTCATCAAAGGCGCGGCGCGTTTGGCCAGATCAATCAGCGAGTAACAGGAAATATCCATCGAATTGAGGAAGTTCTTGCGCGTGGTGTTGATGAAACGGCCTGTCAGTTCGTCTTTGTCAGAATAGGCGACGGCGTGGATGAGGAAATCAAAGCTGCCCCATTTGTCTTTGAGCGTGGCAAAGAGTTGGTCGAGCGAGGCTTCGTCCAGAACATCAGCTTGGAGCACCATGTCGGAACCGACGCTTTCGGCCAATGGAACAACGCGACGCCCGAGGTTTTCTGCCTGATAGGTAAAGGCCAATTCTGCACCCGCATCTGCGGCGGCTTTGGCGATCCCCCAAGCGATAGACTTTTCGTTCGCAACCCCGATGACGAGGCCACGTTTCCCTGCAAGTTGTCCTGACATTTTAATCCCCTAAAATTTATTCAGAATATTTACTTAAAAGCATTGAGCCATTGGTGCCGCCGAACCCGAATGAGTTGGTCATAACGGTATCAAGACCTGCGTTTTCCACCAGTTTGGTTGCAATCTCGCCTTCGTTAATAGCGGGGTCGAGGTTTTGCACGTTGATGGATGGCGTGATGAAATCGTGTTCCAGCATGAGCAAGCAAAAGATTGCTTCCATGGCGCCTGTGGCCCCTTGGGCGTGGCCTGTCATGGATTTGGTGGAGCTGATGGGCGGTGTTGTGCCTGTTCCGAAAACGCGACGGACGGCTTCGACTTCGCCCACATCGCCGACGGGGGTCGATGTGCCGTGGGCGTTGATGTAGCTGACTTTGCGGCCTTCTGGCAGGGTTGATGTGGCCAAACGCATGGCGCGTTCGCCGCCTTCGCCTGATGGGGCAACCATATCGTGACCATCGGATGTTGCGCCAAAGCCTGTGACCTCGGCGTAGATTTTTGCGCCCCGTGCTT
>CAYWIR010000216.1:0-5162 GCA_964458375.1 uncultured Neptunicoccus sp. | reverse complement strand
TGCCCGCCTGATCCATGCACGACAACCACCAATGGCCCATCGCCGTCCCGAACCCGCACATTCATCTGCATTCCATCACGCGCCGCAAACCGCTCAGGCGCAATCGCATCGTGATCCAATGTCATTTTATCAAACGCCAAGCCTTCACCATCAACCTGCCCCGTTGGCCACTGCGACAGGATCAAAATGCTCGCAATCAGCAGATAAATCCCACCAGAAATCACAGCAAAGCGTACAATTTTTAAAACCAATTCCATTTCCTTAATCCTCTTCTAATTCAAAAACGTCGTGCACCGAAACACTCAACACCGCTGCGATTTGCAGCGCCAAAACCGTGCTTGGCACAAACACCCTATTTTCTATCGTATTGATCGTTTTGCGCGACACACCCACGGCCGCAGCCAATTGCGCCTGCGTGAACCCCGCATCGCTGCGCAGCTCTTTAAGATGATTGCGCAGCCCCGCCATCACAGCCCCCGCAATGTGGACACAGCAAACGTCAGCAAATAAGCCGCCGCCATAAGCGTCCCAATGGCCGCAAAGGCCACCTCAAATGTGGTTAATTCCCATATCAGAAACGGCGCAAAGGCTGGGAACATACAAATCCCAAACCAGAACCCAACCTTAACCGCGCCGTTCATTTCCATGGCAAACATCTCATCAGATGCCGCCTTGCGCGATGCTGCACCTGCCTGCCAAAACGCCAAATATATCGCAATCGACGCGGCGATACCGGCCACCCCAGGAATAAAAGCAGGCATCGGATCGGGCCTACCTGTCACAATGGCCAGACCACCATACGCCAAGCACACCAGCCCAGCGAACCCCATCAAAACGCCGCGCACCCGCACCAGCCCTTCCGCATTCATGATGCCACCTTCAGGCCAACAATGCCTGCAATAATTAGGGACACACTTGCGATCCGCAGCGAGCTGGCAGGTTCACCAAACCACAAAACGCCGAGTATAAAGGTGCCAACCGCTCCAATCCCAACCCAAACAGGATAGGCGGTTCCAAGCGGCAAGGATTTCATCGCAAACCCCAGCAACCAAAACCCAACAAACGCCGCAACACCCGTCAGAACGCTCGGCCCTAATTTCGTAAACCCATCAGATGCTTTCATGGCCGAGGCCCAAACCACCTCTAGCAGCCCCGAAATCAGCAATATCAACCAAGCCATAATGACTCCCCTTGTGTAACCTTGACGTTACATCTACGGAAAGAAAAAAGTAACGTCAAGGTTACATTTCCAAAAATCATCGGCATAGCGTTCAAATTCGCTCACGAAAACACTACCACGCATTTTTTCTCTTTTGCGCCAACGGCCCTACATCAAAATCATCGAAACAAGAAAAAGGACGACCAAAATGAAGACATTTATCCTCTCAACCGCGGCCAGTCTTGCTCTCGCAACCACCGCATTTGCTGGCCAAAACTCCGTCGATGCAGTTGAGCGCGAATTGATCCGTTCAGGTCAAACTGACCTCGCACAGCAGTACGACAGCTTGTCGGACGTCGAAAAACGTAAGCTCGTAAACAATCAGGATCCTTGGGTGCGCCAAGCCGCGCGCAACCGGATCCAAAGCTTTTACAACTAACGAACTCTCCGCAACGGCTGGCCCGCCAAATCGGCGGGCCATCTCGTTAAACGGCTTTCGCCCCGTCGCGCAGCAGTTTCCAGTTGATTGCATCTGTCAGCGCTTCAAAACTGGCATCAACGATGTTTGCGGACACCCCAACCGTGGACCACTGCTGCCCAAATCCGTCTTGGCTGTCGATCACAACCCGCGTCACCGCCTCGGTCCCACTGCCCGTGATGCGCACTTTAAAATCAACCAAATGCATATCGTCAATAATGCTCTGATACGGGCCTAAATCCCGCTCCAAAGCACGCCACAGCGCGTTCACTGGGCCTTGGTCGTTGCCGATTGCATCCATGCTCTCGCTGGCCGACAAATACTTTTGCCCCGCAATATTCACCGCCACCACAGCCTCGGATAGGGTCATCCGCCCCTTCCCTTCAACATGGGTCCGTTCCACTGTCACACGATACCGCATGATGTCAAAAAACACTGGCAAATCCCCAAGAACCCGCCGCGCCAATATCTCAAACGAGGCCTGCGCCCCATCATAGGCATAGCCTTGGTCTTCTCGCTCTTTCACGGCGTTCAGGATTTGACCCAGTCGCGGATCGCCCTTTTCAACGGCAATCCCCGCATCGCTTAACCGCTTCAACAGGTTTGACTGCCCCGCCTGATTGGACATGGGAATAATCCGCGCATTGCCAACGCAAGACGGGTCCACATGCTCATAGGTGGTCGGGTCCTTCAAAATCGCACTCGCATGCAACCCCGCCTTATGGGCAAAGGCACTCGCCCCCACATAGGCCGCCCATTTATGGGGCACACGGTTCAATATATCGTCGAGCATACGGGACACTTTCGTCAAACTCGCCAAGCCTTCGCTGCTAACACCCGTTTCAAACTGGCTCGCATAAGGCTCTTTCAACAACAGCGTTGGAATAATCGCCGTCAGGTTCGCATTCCCGCACCGCTCTCCCAATCCGTTCAACGTGCCTTGAATATGCCGCGCGCCCGCATCGACCGCCGCCAAAGTGTTCGCCACCGCCATTTCGGTATCATTGTGCGTATGAATGCCCACATGATCACCGGGAATCCCACTCGCGATCACCGCCGCAGTGGCCGCTCGAACGTCCTCAGGCAACGCGCCACCGTTGGTGTCACACAGCACAATCCAACGACAGCCAGCCTCATACGCAATCTTCGCCGCTGCAAGAGCATAGTCAGGATTGGCCTTAAACCCATCAAAGAAATGCTCGCAATCAAACAACGCCTCGCGGCCAGATTTCACGATGTAACTGAAACTCTCACGGATATTTTCGAGATTTTCTTCCAATGTGATGCCCAGCGCCTTGGTCACATGAAAATCATGTGTTTTCCCAACCAAACACACCGCAGGCGTATTCGCATTCATCACCGCCGCCAACACATCATCATTCGCCGCCGACCGACCGCTGCGTTTGGTCATCCCAAACGCCGTGAACGTGGCATGGCTTAACTTTGGCGCCGCCTCAAAAAAATCGCTGTCCGTCGGGTTGGCACCGGGCCACCCACCCTCAACATAATCAATCCCCAGATCATCGAGCGCATGAGAAATCCGCACCTTGTCCTCTGCAGTGAAATCCACGCCTTGAGTTTGCTGCCCATCGCGCAGGGTGGTGTCGAAGAGGTAAAGACGCTCGCGGGTCATGATAGCGCCTCAAGTTTCTGATAGTCAAAATCAGAGGGGAATTGCAGATCAACACCGTCCTTAGAAATTCGGACTTCTACCCCTGCATCCAAAAGTTGCTGCTTTAATGCATCCACCTCAGAAAAATCTTTTGTCTCCATGGCCGTTTCTCGAAGCTTGAGCAAACGATCTGACAACCACTCCGTTTCCTTTTTGGGTTCGGCAGTAAACTCTTGCCACCAAGCACTTTTCTCAGGTGTCGCAACACCTAGAACTTGCAATCCCCAACGCAATTTCGCGTAGTCACCGTCTTTGTACAATTTATGCAGTCGCGTAATCGCGCCAGGCGTATTCAGATCATCGGCCACAATCTGTAGCAATTCAGAATCTTCTTCCTCGGTGCCAAAGCGATCTAGTACGTGATACCACCGTTCAAGGGATTGCGTGGCTTCTTGCGCCTTTTTTTCGGTCCAATCCATCGGCTTGCGGTAATGGGTCATTAAGTACACCAAACGGATCGCCTCCACTGGCGCATGTGTTCTTTCCTCAATCAACTCCCGCACCGAAAAGAAGTTCCCCAAGCTCTTGGACATCTTCTTGCCCTCAACTTGCAACATCTCATTGTGCATCCACACTTGGGCAAAGTCCTGCTCGGACCCGCACGCACAGGATTGCGCCTTCTCGTTCTCATGGTGTGGAAACGCCAGATCAAGCCCGCCGCCGTGGATATCAAACCGCTTACCAAACAGCTTTTCGGCCATGGCAGAACACTCAATATGCCACCCTGGTCGCCCACGGCCCCACGGGCTGTCCCACCCGGGCTGCTCCGCGTCTGACGGTTTCCACAACACAAAATCCATCGGATTGCGCTTATAAGGTGCCACCTCAACCCGCGCACCCGCGATCATGTCATCAACGGATCGTCCAGACAGCGAGCCATAGTTCTCATAAGACGTCACATCAAACAGCACGTGCCCCTCGGCAGCATAGGCATGACCCTGCTCGATCAGCAGTGCCGACATATCAATCATTTCCTGAATATACTCAGTTGCCCGTGGCGCATGGTCAGGCTCCAAATTGCCCAACGCCCCCATGTCTTCCAGATACCACGCAATCGTCTCATCGGTGCGCTCTTGGATCAACTCCTCCAACGTGCCAACAGCACCCGCCGCCTTACGCTCTGCCGCCGTTGCGTTGATTTTATCATCCACATCCGTGAAATTCCGCGCGTATTGCACGTGATCTTTACCGTACACCTCACGCAGCAACCGATAGAGCACATCAAACACAATAACAGGCCGTGCATTGCCAATATGCGCCCGATCATAAACCGTTGGCCCACAGACATACATCCGCACATTATCGGCGTCCAAAGGCGTAAAGACCTCTTTTTTGCGGGTCTTGGTGTTGTACAATTTGATCTCGGTCATCGGTCGTCCTTAACGCACACGCACTTCTTCCGTGGCGGACCTATCACTCGTGTTCTGTTTAGGAAATAGAGAAGCAGTCCGCCTGACGAATGTCAGCAGATAATGCAAATACAGCAAATGATGCTCTGGTTTCTCATGGGCACAGTCATAGCGAAGCCGCTTCAAAAAACAACCCCCGCAATCATACCCCACCCCACAACTCTTTTTGGTCCAAATATCCAAATTTCACCGCCGCCCCAATCACAACACTTGCAGAATCCCCCCAAACCCCGTTTCCATCGCCCAACATACGGCTAAGGATGACGCCCATGAAACTCTCAAATCGCATACAATCCATCACAGGCGACGGCTCTGATGGGTGGGATATTCTCTATCGGTCCCGCGATATGATCGATGCAGGTATTCCAGTGTTGGAACTGACAATCGGTGAACACGACACGCGCACAGACGCCAGTATTATTGATGCAATGTATCAAAGCGCGA
>CAYWIR010000215.1:0-5184 GCA_964458375.1 uncultured Neptunicoccus sp. | reverse complement strand
GGATTTTGTTTTTGCAGCAGCGGGCCGAAGGCGGCAACGGACTAAAGGCGTTTCGGTTGATCCTACAGCTTGGGGTGTTTTTGGGGGTTATGGCCTATTTGTTCGACGCGGTTGGCTGGGTCGATTACGTGGCGGGTTTTGTGGTTGGGTTTCCCCTAGCGGCGTTGTTGAAGCCGACGATGGGACAGGGATTTGGTTTTTGGTTTGAACGTCTGCGCAGCCGATAACCCAAAAGAAGCTGGGGTCAACGTTTGACCATGCCCCGAAGGCTCTGTTTTGAAAAAGCGCCAAATGCCAGACATGCGATGGCATAGACCGCCACAGCGCCGACAATCAACGCAGCCAGTGCAAGGTAGCGTATGCCGCCCTGTGAAAAATAGGGATCAAGGATTTGGCCAAGGCCATACGTGGCCACAGCCATGACCAAGCTGGCCGCGAGCAAACGGGGTAACGTGCGTTTGAAGCCCGCATCGAACTGCGCCTCTGCGCCGAGCTTGCGGGTGCCAAAGTAGAGCAATGCCACTAGCACAACCGAAGACAGCGTGGTGCCAATGGCAGCGGCTAGGAAGCCGAATTGATCGCGCAGCCCGAAGGCGAGAACTGCGTTGATGACCATCGACACAAGGGCAAATCGGAACGGTGTTTTGGTGTCTTCGCGCGCGAAATAGAGAGGCTGAAAAACTTTTTGCAGCACAAAAGCAGGCAAGCCAATGGCGTATATGGCCAAGGCGCTGGCGGTCATGGCGCTGTCGTTTGCGTTGAAGGCGCCGCGTTCAAACAAGACCGAAACCACAGGACCTGGCACCAACAGCAGGCCAACTGTGGCAGGTAATGTTAGGGCAAGGGTGAATTCGGTGGCACGGTTAAAGGCGTGTTGTCCCCCTGCGCTGTCCCCAGCCGTGAGTTTGCGCGACAAGTCAGGAAGCAAGACAACGCCAATGGCGATGCCCACAACGCCAAGGGGCAATTGGTAGAGCCGATCGGCAACCGCCAACCATTGAATGGCCCCTTCAAAGCTGCTGGCGACATTGCGGCCGACCAACAGGTTGATCTGTACCACGCCGCCAGCAAGCATGGCTGGCGCTGCGATCAACGCGAGGCGTTTCATGTCAGGGGTCCAACGGGGGATTTGCGGCATCAGGCGTACACCTGCACGTTTTGCTGCGATCCAGACGATGGCGAGCTGTACGACACCTGCGACAGGAACACCCCATGTAAGCGCTTTACCCACATCATAGCCTTGCCAATAGGCCAAGGTCATAGCGGCCACGAGAATAATGTTAAGGAACACAGGCGCGGCAGCGGCGGCAGCGAAGCGTCCAAGGGCGTTCAAAACCCCAGACAGCAGTGCGGCAAGCGAGATGAACAGGATGTAAGGAAAGGCTATGCGGCCAAAATCGGTGGCGAGATCAAACCGTTCGTCCCCTGCGAACCCCGATGCGGTAGCCAACACGAACCATGGCATAGCAAGGAGTGCGATGGTGGTTAGGATGATGAGGATCGTTGCCAGATTGGCCATCGCGTTCTGGGCAAAATCCTTGGCGTCTTCGCCGCCTTCGAGCTTTTTGGCAAACATAGGCACAAAGGCCATGTTGAACGCGCCTTCAGCGAAAAAGCGGCGGAACATGTTTGGCAAGGCAAAGGCGATTTGAAACGCTTCGGCAGTGGCAGAGGAGCCAAAGAAACTGGCGAACATGATTTCGCGCACAAAGCCCATAACGCGACTGCCCAAGGTCCACATGCTGACCGTGAAAAAGCTGGCGATCAGGCGAATGGGATTTGACTTGGGCGTCATGACATTGCGACCTCTGCACCGCGTTCAACGGCAGCCGTCAGGGCGTCTTTGATCTTGGTCTGTTTGGCTTGTGAGTGGAGTTTCAGGCCGAACATGTCTTTGACATAAAACACGTCCACAGCCTGTTCGCCGTAGGTGGCGATCACTGCGCTGGCGGTGTAAATATTGTTCGCCGCGAGGGTCTTCGTTAGGTCATAAAGCAGGCCTGGGCGGTCGCGGGTATCGACCTCGATTATTGTGTAAATATCCGAGCCAGTGTTGTCGAAGGTGATCACAGTTGGAACGTTGAAGTCCCGTTCGCGCTTCTTGATTTTATCGCGCGATTTGAATGCGTCACGGGCAAGCACTTCGCCTGCGAGAGTTTTGTTGATCATCGTGCGCAAGCGGGTCAGGCGCGATTTTTCATAAGGGGCGCCATCTGCGTCTTGGACCCAGAACACAGATGCGGCGTAGCCATCGGTTGTGGTGTAGGTGCGTGCATCGACAACATTGGCCCCCACAAGGGCAAGCGCCCCTGCCAGGCGTGAAAAGATGCCCGGGTGATCTTGGAGGACAAAACAGGCGCGGGTGGCGTCACGGTCCGGGTCAGGTTTGATATCTGAGGCAATTTCAGTGGTTGAGGCTTTGACCATCAGTTTGGCAAAAACCTTATGTGTTTCAGTATCAAGACCTTGCCAATATGCAGGGTAGTGGCGATCAAACTCGCCCTGAATATCCGTATCAGACATGTTAGGAAGAGCAGCCCGCAGCGCGTCTTGTGCCTCGTCCTTGGCGTTGTGGACCTTGCCAAATTTATCGACACCTTCTTGCAGCGCCATACGGGTGGAGCGATAGAGGTCGCGGATCAACTGGGCTTTCCAGTTGTTCCATGTGCCAGGCCCAACACCCCGAATGTCACAGACCGTTAGAACGGTCAGCAATTTCAGGCGGGATGTGGATTTCACCAGTTTGGCAAATTCGCGCACTGTGCGCGGGTCCGACAGATCCCGTTTTTGTGCAACGTCAGACAGCAGCAGGTGATGTTCCACCAACCAAACAACCGTATCCGTTTCCGCATCCGTTAAGCCAAGCTGTGGCGCAATTTCGCGTGACAGGCGTGCGCCCGCGATAGAGTGATCTTCGGGCAGGCCTTTGCCGATATCATGGAGAAGCATGGCGACATAAAGCACCTTGCGATCAACGCCGTCTTCTAGGATGCCAGAGGCGACGGGAAGGCTCTCTTTGAGTTCGCCTTTTTCGATGCGAGCAAGGTTCGATATGCACTGGATTGTGTGTTCATCCACTGTGAAGTGGTGATACATATTGAACTGCATCAAGGCGACGATACGCTGAAATTCTGGGATAAATGCCCCGAGCACGCCAAGTTCGTTCATGCGCCGCAGTGCCCGTTCTGGGTTGCCGAAATCAAGCAAGGTAGACAGGAATATTTTCTGCGCTTCTGGGTTTTGCCGCAGGTCATCGTCGATCAAATGCAGGTTGGCCACAATCAAGCGCATGGCCTCTGGATGGATCAAGATGTCAGAGGCCAGCGCCTCTTCGAAGATGCGCAGGAAATTGAGTGGTTTGGCCAGAAATGCCGCCTCATCGGCGATAGCGAGCCGCCCGTGTTGCGTGCGGTAGCCTTTGGCAACACTGTCATCGCGGTTCCACGGGATTACCCGCAGTATCCTTGCCCCAAAGGAGGGTTGCTGTTTGACGTGCTGCGCTTCGAGAGCGGTAAGGAAGATGCGGGTCAAATCACCTACATGGGTGGCGTGGCGAAAGTAATCCTGCATGAAGGCTTCAACCGCCAAAAGACCTTCATGGCTTTCGTAGCCCAAAGCCTCTGCGATGGCGACTTGGTTGTCGAAGGTCAGTTGTTCCGCGGCGCGGCCAACACAAAGATGCAAATGGCAGCGCACGGTCCAGAGGAAATTCTCGGCACGGGCGAAATTTTCGTATTCTTGTGTGGTGAAGTAACCCTGATAAATCATTTCAGAGGGAAGTTTTGCACCAGACAGATATTTGGTGATCCAAAACAAGGTTTGTAGATCGCGCAGACCGCCTTTGCCCTCTTTCACGTTGGGTTCGAGCAAGAACCGTGTGGCCCCTTGTTTGTGGTGGCGGTTTTCCCGTTCTTCGAGCTTGAGTGTGACAAATTCTGGCCCTGTGGATTTGAACAGGTTCTTCCAGAGCTTCGTACCAAAGGACTCGGCTAGGGCTTCATCGCCGCTGAGGTATCTTGCCTCTAACAGGGCGGTGCGGATGGTCAGATCGGATTTGGCAAGGCGCAGGCATTCATCAACGGTGCGCGTGGCGTGGCCGATTTTCAGTTTAAGATCCCACAAGACATAGAGGGTGGATTCCACCACGCTTTCGGCCCATGGGGTCATTTTGTAAGGCGACAGAAACAGCAGGTCTACATCGGAAAACGGAGCCATTTCGCTGCGTCCGTAACCGCCAACGGCCAACAGCGCAATTTTTTCGGCGCTGGTGGGATTGGGAAGCGGGTGTAGGTGCTCGATCACTTGGGCAAGGGCCGTGTTGACCAGTTGATCCGTCAGATAGGAATAGGCCCGCGTTGTCGGGGCCGTGTCAAACGGGGCCGCTTGATAGGCGGATTGGATCAGCGCACGTGCATTTTGATTGGCTTCGTCCAAAACAGAAGAAATCGCCAAGCGTTTTTCAAAATTGTCCTTGGCCTCTGCGACACCATCCGCGATTTGCGCAAGAATGGTTGGCGCATCAAACAACAATCCCGCCGCACATATCAGTGCGTCGGGATCGCTTTGTGTCGGCGTCTTCGACTTAGTTTTAGGAACCGGCTCCACCAAAACTCCTCGGTGCTGGATCAACAACGACGACTTTGCCTTCGCGGAACGTGGCCACAGCCAGTGCGCGTTGGTTTGTGCCATCTGCTCGGAGGCGGAATACACCGTTCGCGCCGGCGAAGCCAGCGTTGCGTGTTAATTGTTTGCGAGTCAGCGCATCGCGTGACCCTGACTGCAACAATGTGCCTACAGCACGCATACCATCATAGGCTTTGCCCGCCAGCAGGTGAGGATTGGACCCGTAAGCCGCAGCGTAGCGTTGGTTGAAAGACGCGGTGGACGACGTGTCGTTCAGTGCGAAAAGCGCGCCCTGTACACCCGGAGAGGTGCGAACGGTTTCTGCCGTTTTATCCCAGCGTGTAAGCCCGATGAACTGTGTATTGGCCGAGGAAATCCCTGCTTCTGGCAACAGTTGCGCGAACACTGGCAAGGCGCCAGCAGCATCTGCATCCATCACAAGTGCGGTTGCACCTGTTTGGTCGATCAAGCCTTTGGTTGCGGAAATTGCGGCAACGGCGCTTTCTGTTGTCAGTTCGTATTTTGCAACGCCAACGTAAGCGGCACCGTTGTTTCTGGCGG
>CAYWIR010000214.1:0-5202 GCA_964458375.1 uncultured Neptunicoccus sp. | reverse complement strand
GAGCGTGTGGAGTACACGGCTTTGCCAGCGAACCTTGCGGTTTTGGGGAGCGATCCTGTTGTGGGGAAAAGCCGTGCGCCAGAGGCGGAAACTGTTGGTCGTGTGCGTGTTTCTTATTGGGATGACACGCGGGAATATCAGACAGGGACTTCTGAATTTGTTTTGGCGGATGATGACAGCAAAGCCACATCGCAAGTGGAATTGCCGATCACGTTGCGCCCTGGGCAGGGTGAACTGCTTGCCAGTCGGTGGTTGGTGTCTGCGCGGGTGTCACGAGATGAGTTGAAGATCGCCTTGCCTCCAGCCGAACAGCAGATTGTGCCCGGGGACGTTATCAAACTTGATGATGATACAACGGGCGCGACCTATCGCGTGGAGCGGATAGAAGAGCAGGGGGCGCGGGCAATTGAAGCGGTGCGTGTAGAACAGGATGTTTACAAGCAGAAGGATGCCAGCTCACCCATTGGGACAATTGGCAGCGTTGCTCCTGCAAGGTCTGTATTGTTCCGTTTCTTGGATTTGCCCTTGTTGCCGTCTACACAATCTTCGATTGGGCCGCATTTGGTGGCGACGGCAGCCCCGTGGCCCACAGGCGTTGCTGCGTATTTGTCGGCAAGCGATGATGGGTATGTTTTGAATACAGTGTTGGACACCCCCACACAAATGGCGCGTACGTTAAACACTCTTGATCCGTCCTGCATTGGGCGCTGGGACAACAACGGCAGCCTTGAGGTAAAGTTGTCCCATGGGGCCTTGCAAAGCAGGTCTGAATTGGATGTGTTGAATGGGGCCAATGTTGCGGTGATCGGCGATGGGACCAGCGATGGTTGGGAAGTGTTCCAGTACCGCGATGCAGAATTGCTGGGGGATGGGACGTACCGTTTGTCTGGGTTGTTACGTGGACAAGTTGGCAGCGATGCAGAAATGATTGGTCCGTGGCCTGTCGGATCAGAAGTTGTTTTCTTGCGCGATACGCCGACACAATTGCAGTTAAATGATGCGGATCGCGGGTTGGAGCGGTATGTGCGGGTTGGCCCTGCGAACAAACCTGTCAGTGATCCATCGTACAAAACAGAGATCGAGTCTTTCGATTTGCTGGCCCTGCGGCCGCTGTCGCCTGTGCATTTAGCTGTGGAAACCGACCCAGCGGGTTTGATCTTGCGGTGGATCAGGCGCACCCGCATTGATGGGGACAGTTGGCAGGGCATTGACGTACCGTTGGGCGAGGCAAGCGAACAATATGAAGTTGTCGTCTTCGCGGGATCAACCGAATTGCGCCGTGAAATGGTGTTTGAGCGGGAATGGGAATATCGCGCGGAAAGCCAGTTGGATGACGGTGCATCAGGGGATATTCGCATAGAGGTGTCGCAGATTTCTGAGCGGTTTGGCGCAGGAGCACCCGCTGCACTTTCCCTTACGCTGTAGGGTTTTATGCGTGCGGTTTTACATCAGGACTTGATCGCCCTTGCGGGCTGCCTTTTGCGTATTCCGCCGCCTGAGCGACCCTCTTTCGCCAATTTGCAGATAAAACTGGCGGATGCGGCAGATCGATATCGCGCGCGTACGGGGCGCGTGCATCCGATTTTTGGAAATGGAACTTTGGCGTCGTCGTGTGTGCGAGTTCCAAACGCGGCAGAGCGACGTTTGGATGATACCGATTACGCGGATTGCATGATTAAGGCGTTAGAGGCGATTGTCGCGTTTCGTCGAAAACAGCGAGTTTCCATGAGTTAGGGTCTGCGCATCATCAATAAATGTTGTCCTGTTTATCAAAACTCCCAAATTGTATTTACGGCGTTCATCGCATATTAAGTGTGCAACTGAACGATTTACAGAGGTCACGAGATGACACAGAAAGCCGTAAAAATCGCCGAACTCGATCCAGTTTGGGCGCGTATCCGTATGGACGCTGATGAAATGATCGAAAAAGAGCCGATTATGGGTGGTTTGGTCCATTCTGGCGTGCTCCACCACTCTTCCCTTGAAAATGCACTAAGCTATCGGATGGCATTGAAGATGTCGTCTGACGAAATGCCAACGCAAATTCTGCGCGAGCTGATTGACGAGGCTTATGCCGATGATCCTGCGCTGGGCGAAGCGGCCCGTGCGGATTTGACTGCTGTTTATGAACGTGATCCAGCATGCCACCGTTTGATCCAGCCCATCTTGTTCTTCAAAGGGTTCCAAGCTGTGCAGTCTTATCGCATTGCCCATTGGCTGTGGATGAAGGGGCGTCATTCAATGGCGCAATTCATGCAGATGCGGTCTTCTGAAGTGTTTGGTGTGGATATTCATCCAGGCGCCGTTGTTGGCCGTGGCATCATGATTGACCATGCGCATTCTATTGTGATCGGTGAAACGGCCGTGGTTGGGGACAATGTGTCCATGTTGCATTCCGTAACGCTGGGCGGCACGGGTAAGGCAGATGGGGATCGTCATCCGAAAATCGAAAACGGTGTTTTGATCGGAGCAGGGGCCAAGGTTCTTGGCAATATCCGCATCGGGTATTGCAGCCGTATCGCTGCGGGGTCCGTTGTGTTGCAAGAAATCCCGCCGTGCAAAACGGTTGCGGGTGTTCCTGCTAAGATTGTTGGTGAAGCTGGGTGCTCTCAGCCGTCACAATCCATGGATCAAATCCTGAACTATCAGTGAGCCTAGTCTTTTAGGTTATTGAAATCACTGTGTGAAATCAAACCAAACTCTTCCGCCGTGGCAAGCGCCACGATGGGAGAGTCTACGTGGTATTTACGCTGATATAGTTTAACCGCGATGTTGGTTTGTTCATCCATCCATCCTGTCAAACGCCCTGAGTAAAAGCCGCGCGCCTTAAGTGCGCGTTGCACGCTTTGCACAAATTTTTCGGTGTAATTGTGCGGGCAAATGGCGCGAAACCACTGCTCTTTGCGCGGTGAAACGATTTTACGCACTGTGACCGTTTTAAACGTTGCCTCGCGAATGACAGTGGTTTTCCCCGTCTCCACATCAACTGCCAAGCGGGCAGGTGTCAGAGGCGTTTTCTCGGTAACGGTTTCAATCACGGCAGGCGTAAATTCATACCCATAGCAATCTACAAGGCCCGCTGTAGAGGGGAGCTTTGGATGATCGGGGTGGGTGAGTTTGGACACAATTTGCCCACCATGCGCCACAGGGGCACAAGCCAAAAGCGCCGCAAGGGCGATGTATATGATATGTCTGCTCTGGGCCATTATGGTCTCGTTACGCTGAACCTAAGTGTTCTGGCCTGCAAAACAAGCGTTTCGCCTAAACCGCCCGCTTTTGAGCGGATTGTGTTGCATCGACGCTTTTAGGTTCGGCCAGTCGATCCAGCATATGCGAGATGTCTTCCACATGCTGCGCCACCACATGAACCACCTTACCATCGCGCTGAATTGTGCCTGTGACCCGCAGCAATCGCCCTGCGACCACAGCACGGCGAAACCGTTTGTACACGTTCTGCCACACGACAATGTTCGAAATTCCTGTTTCATCTTCAAGGGTTAGAAAGATCACGCCCTTTGCTGTTCCCGGTCTTTGTCGGACCAAAACCAAACCAGCCACACAGACCCGTGCGCCCTGAGGAGGCTCCGTTAAGCGTGCGTGGGGCAGGGCGTGCGGTGGTCTTGGCCAATGTGGTGTTATGCGCATAAGAACAAAAATAGAACATTTATGCACGTCATTCAAGAAAAGCCAAAAAATTGCGACAAAAAAAGCACTGGCAGCATTTTTTCACGATGTTAAAAGAGGCAAAATGAAATTTGGCAGCCAAGGAACCCATAGCATGGCCAAGATTACCTATATCGAACACAACGGCACGAAGCACGAAGTGGACGTGGCCAATGGCCTGACCGTTATGGAAGGTGCACGCGACAATAACATCCCTGGGATTGAAGCGGACTGTGGCGGCGCGTGTGCGTGTTCCACATGCCACGTCTATGTGGATGCGACATGGGTTGAAAAACTGCCAGCCAAAGACGCAATGGAAGAAGACATGCTCGATTTCGCATGGGAGCCTGATGCAGATAAATCCCGTCTGACCTGTCAGTTGAAAGTGACAGACGCGCTCGACGGTCTTGTGGTGCAAATGCCCGAGAAGCAGATTTGATCTTACGATCCCTAATCGTTGCGATGGCCGTCCTTTTGGGCGGCCTTCCTGTTTTGGGACAGGAAAGCGTTTGCACATTAGGTGACGGTAACTGGTTAAAGAGGGTATGTTTTGAAAACATCCCGTCAGCTCCGCGCTACGGCCATGAAGTTCTTGGCGACACACCCGAGTGGGATGAAATGACTGTTTTCTACGGAGGAAAGGCAAATGCTGAATCCGATGGGAACAAGGGGGCAAATACCTCTCTTTTGGTAAATCATGTGTTTGAAGACATTGCACCCAGACTTGTCGACATCGACGGAGATGGAAAACTTGAAGCTGTCGTTGTTCAAAGCAAATTTGACCAAGGTGCACGGCTCGCTATTTATTCTTTCACTCCTACACCTACCATTCTTGCAGCGACCCCTTACATCGGCACGCGTAACCGCTGGCTCGCCCCTATTGGTGTCGCTGATTTCAACGGCGATGGCGATATGGACGTGGCCTATGTAGATCGCCCACATCTGGCGAAAACCTTGCGGGTTTGGACCTATCGTGATGGCGGGTTGAGCGAGATTGCATCCATAAAGGGCGTCACCAATCATTCCATCGGTGAACCGTTTATCACGTCCTCTATCCGCACCTGTGACGGCCGCCCTGAAATGATCCTCAACGATGCTCGGCGTAAAAACATCCTGTCGGTGTTCTTTGAAAATGGCGCTCTCACCTACAAAGATCTTGGCGCCTACACAGGCCCACAATCCGTCCTAACACCCCCAGCCTGCTAGGTTTTGCGCTGCTTAAACTGACTGATCGCAACACCCACAAGGATCAGCCCCAGCGCATATAAGAATTGTGCTGGCAGCGTTTCCCCAAGCAGGACAACGCCAAACACCACGGCCCAGATCGGCACTTGATAATTCACAAGGCTGAGGAAACTTGGCCCCGCTGAATTGATGACCGTCACCAACATAATGGTCGCCAAAGCAGTGGTGAACAGCCCCAAGAACGCAACGCCGAGCATGGCAGGCAAGGGCGCAACGCTTGGCACACCCTCCACAATCAATGCTACGGGCAGGATCAGAAGGGACGCAAGGATCAAACCTGCTGCTGCAAAACCC
>CAYWIR010000213.1:0-5204 GCA_964458375.1 uncultured Neptunicoccus sp. | reverse complement strand
TGGACCACATGCGCCGCAGTGCTATTCGTGCTAACCACTCAGCGACACACTTGTTGCATGAAGCCTTGCGCGAGGCGCTTGGAGATCATGTGGCGCAGCGTGGATCATTGAATGCAGAGGATCGGTTGCGGTTTGATTTCAGTCACGCCAAGGCTTTGTCTGTAGATGAGTTGGCGCAGGTTGAAAAAGATGTGAATGCCTACATCCGTCAAAACACACCTGTTGAAACGCGGATTATGACGCCAGACGAGGCGCGTGATTTGGGTGCACAGGCTTTGTTTGGTGAAAAATACGGTGATGAAGTGCGTGTTGTGTCCATGGGCCGCGAAGATGGTTCTGGCAAAGGCACGGATGGGAACACTTATTCGCTAGAGCTGTGTGGCGGCACACATGTTGTGCGCACTGGGGATATTGGCGCGTTTGTGGCCCTTGGTGACAGCGCGAGCAGTTCTGGCGTGCGCCGCATTGAAGCGCTGACAGGGCAGGCGGCGCAGGATTATTTGCGTGGCCAAGATCATTTGCTGGTCGAAGCTGCGCTTGCCTTGAAAGCGCCTGCAAGCGAAGTGCCAACGCGCATCAAAGCCATGCAAGATGAACGTAAAGCGCTGCAAAACGAAATCGCGGATCTGCGCAAGCAAGTTGCCATGGGCGGCAGTGGCGGTGGGTCCAACACGGATACAATCAACGGTGTCGCATTCTTAGGGCAGGTCCTTGCGGATGTGCCTGGCAAAGACCTGCGCGGCTTGATTGATGAACATAAGGCCCGCATGGAAAGCGGTGCGATTGTGTTGATTTCTGGGGCAGGCGGCAAAGCTGCCGTTGCTGCGGGTGTCACGGACGACTTGACGGATAAACTTTCGGCTGTTGATCTGGTCAAAGCTGCGGCAGAAGCGCTAGGCGGTAAGGGTGGCGGTGGCCGTCCTGATATGGCGCAGGCGGGCGGACCGTCTGCCGACAATGCAGAAGCCGCGCTTGAGGCTGTTCGTAAGATTTTGGAAGGATAAAATTATGGCTGTTTACACGATGGCGCATATTGATGTGCATGACGATGATGAATACGCGAAATACGCAGTATTGGCGGGGCCTGCTGTTGAAAAATTCGGCGGAAAGTTCCTTGCCCGTGGCGGTGAAACCGTTGTGCGCGAGGGCAAAGGCCGTGCGCGTAATGTGATTATCGAATGGCCAGATATGGCTACTGCACAGGCGTTTTACGACAGCGAAGATTACAAAGCCGCACTTGCCCACGGGATTCCCGCGGCGGATCGCGACTATATGTTTGTGGAGGGGGTATAATGGCCGCTTATGTGATTGCCCAAATCGAAGTGACCAACCCTGATGAATACATGAAATACGCCAGCCAAACGGTTGCTTGCGCTGAAAAATTTGGCGGTACGTTTCTTGTCAAAGGTGGCGCAGCGGAATGGATTGAAGGCACGGGATCAGACCGCAATGTGGTCATCCAATTTGACAGTGTTGCAGCGGCGAAAACCTTTTACAACTCTGATGAATACCAAGCCATTTTGCCCATCGCATTGGCAAATTCAAACCGTTCCATGGTTTTAGTCGAAGGCGTATAACCGCATATGTCTGGAACTGATCACGCCAAGGCCGATGATTGGGGCGGGCCACAGCCTGCTGTCATTCTTGTTGAACCACAGATGGGGGAGAACATTGGTGCGGCTGCGCGTGCCATGTGGAACTTCGGTCTGGAGCGGATGCGTCTTGTGAACCCGCGAGATGGTTGGCCGAACCAAAAGGCTGTCACCATGTCTTCGGGCGCGGCGCGTGTTATTGATAATGTCCAAGTGACAGAGACCACCGAACAAGCGGTTGCTGACTTAAACTATGTTTTTGCAACGACGGCGCGGGATCGTGATCTGACAAAACCAGTTGTCACCCCAGAGCGGGCCATGGAACAGGCCCGTGCCATGATCGCCGAAGGGCAAAACGTTGGTTTTTTGTTTGGCCCTGAACGCTCTGGGCTTGAAAATGCGGATATTGCGCGGGCCAATGCGATTGTTTCAGTGCCTGTAAACCCTGCTTTTGCGAGCCTGAATTTGGCGCAATGCGTTTTATTACTCGCTTATGAATGGCGCCGCCACGGCGCAGATGTCGAACCCGAAGTGGAAGCCATGGCCGGGACGCGGCGTGCAGAATCCGTGGAAATTCATAAACTTACCGAGATTTTGGAAGCGCGATTGGACGCGGTTGGGTTCTTTTGGCCTGATCACAAAGCTGACAGCATGGTCACAAACCTGCGCAATATGGTGTCGCGTCTGCCCCTGACAGAAGCGGATGTGCGTATTTTCCACGGGATCATTAAATCATTGGCGGACAAGCATCCGAAGTCACGCTGACCCGCGACGGTTTAACCGTTGAAATGGCTGATCCCGCGCCCTAGTTTGCACAGCATGTCACAAGAGGCCTGATATGAGCAAAACACGCAGTATTTTCGAAGACGTCGCGACAGAAAAATCCGTTGAGGAAGCGCCTAAAGGTGGTTTGATTGACGCGGGTAAATCGGGCGCACGCCGCGCTATTGCAGCCTGGTTAATGGTATTGTTTGCGCTTGTGGCGTCCATGATCCTCGTGGGCGGCCTTACGCGTTTGACGGACAGTGGGCTGTCCATAACCGAGTGGAAGCCGATCACAGGTGCGATCCCGCCAACCTCGGAAGGTGTGTGGCAGGAGGAATTCGCGAAATATAAAGAAATTCCCGAATATCAGTTGCAAAACACAGGCATGAGCCTTGCTGAGTTCAAAGTGATTTATTGGTGGGAATGGGGCCACCGCCAACTTGGCCGAATGGTTGGATTGGTTTGGGCGCTTGGGTTCTTTTACTTTTTGCTGCGCCGCCAAATTCCAAAGGGTTGGACGGGCCGACTGATCTTCGTTGGCGCTCTTGGTGGGCTGCAAGGGGCGATTGGCTGGTGGATGGTGTCTTCTGGCCTTTCAGGGCGGATGCTAGATGTGGCGTCCTATCGACTTGCAACGCACCTTGGGCTGGCCTTTGTCATCCTAGGGTTTTTGATCTGGTTTGCATGGCAATTACAGCGGTCTGAAATGGAGATGTTCCAAGCGCGCCGCAATCAAGAAAAACGTTTTGTGACATTGGCGACAGTTCTACTGGCATTGGTCTTTGTCCAGATTCTGAGTGGGGCACTCGTTGCGGGGATCGACGCAGGGCGGGGGTATATTGATTGGCCTCTTATGAACGGCGAATTCTTACCATCGGAGAGCTTTGACTACGTGCCTTTGTGGTCGAACTTCTTTGAAAACCCTGCGCTAGTGCAGTTCAATCACCGTATTCTTGGGTACATCACTTTGGCCGCAACACTCTACCTCTGGTATTTGTCTCGTGGCTCCGCTATCGTTGCTACACGGCGTGCATTCGTTTGGGTCTTGGCTGCAGTCTTGGCGCAAATGGTGTTGGGGATCATTACGGTTCTGAACGCGGCACCTTGGCAATGGGCGATCCTGCATCAGTTGGGAGCCATTATTGTGATTGTCAGTGTCTTGAACGCCCGTTTTTCAGCGCTTTATCCACGGGCGCAAACGCTTAGGTAATTGAAGGCATTTATAATGACGTCGAACTCTGCTTATACGGCTCTTTCAGAGCATTTTCGCGATGTTGTCGCGCTTGGTCAAATTTCTGGACTGTTGGGCTGGGACCAAGAAACCATCATGCCAGCAGGCTCTGCTGCGCAACGATCGGAGTGGATGAGCACGCTTGAAAAGGTCAGCCATGCGCAAAGGACTGATCCGCGTATTGCAGAATGGTTGGATGCGATAAATCCAGAGAACCTGAACCAAACAGAAGCTGCCAATCTTCGTTTGATCCGCCGCCAGTTTGAGCGCCAATCAAAGGTTTCGAGTGCTCTTGCAACGCAAATTGCCCGTGTAACGTCACAGGCTCAAGGCATCTGGGCGAAGGCGCGGGAAAACAATGACTTTGCGGCCTTCCAAGATGTTTTGACCGAAGTTTTGGACCTGCGCCGCCAAGAGGCAGCGGCATTGGCAGATGGTGGAAATCTGTACGATGCGCTGTTGGAAGATTATGAACCAGGGATGCAAGAGCCCGAGCTGGCCACGCTGTTGGGGGGCTTGCGTGATGGGCTGGTGGAATTGCGTCAAAAGGCGGTGGAGAGCGGCACAGAAATCCCAACTTTGACGGGTCAGTTTTCGCGTGAGCAACAAACGATGATCGCCCGTGAATTGGCAACGGCCTTTGGCTATGATTGGGATCGAGGGCGGCTTGATTTTTCGGTACACCCGTTTTCATCAGGCAGTTTCAACGATGTCCGCATCACAACGCGCGTGTCTGAAGAAGACCCCTTCAATTGTTTCTATTCCACGATCCATGAAGTGGGCCATGCAACGTACGAACAGGGCATTGATCAATCTATGGGCTTGTCGATGTTGGGGCGCGGTGTGTCTATGGGCGTCCATGAAAGCCAAAGCCGTATTTTAGAAAACCAGCTGGGTCGCAGCCGTGCGTTTACAGGGTATTTGTACCGCCGTATGCGTGACGTGTTTGGTGATTTTGGGATTGATAACGAAGACACATTTTACCGTGTTGTGAATAAGATGAACCGTGGCTTCATCCGCACCGAAGCCGATGAGGTGCAATACAATCTGCACGTGTCTTTGCGTTTCGATTTGGAACGCCAGCTTATTGCGGGTGATCTGGAAGTTGCCGATCTGGAAGAGGCTTGGAACGCGCGGTTCTTGTCTGATTTCGGCTATCCAGTGGACAAGCCGTCAAACGGTGTACTGCAAGATGTGCATTGGTCCGTGGGCTTGTTCGGTTATTTCCCGACCTATTCGTTGGGCAATATCTACGCAGGCGAATTGTTTGCGAAAATGTCCAAAGAACTGCCTACGTTGCAACAGGATTTGGGGCAGGGGGATACCACAACCGCACTTGGTTGGTTGCGCCAGCACATACATCAATCGGGCAGTCTTTATGAACCACGCGAAACCATGAAGCGCGCTGTGGGGCATCAGCCAACAGCGGCGCCTTTGTTGGCTTATCTCAACGACAAGTTTGGTGAAATCTACGGGCTGTAACGTCTAACGTTAGTCCTGAACCCACTCTGCTGGCCGTTTCTCCAAAAAGGCCGCGATGCCTTCTTCGGTGTCGCGGAAGAGCATATTGTCTGCCATCACTTCGCCTGTGTAAGCATAGGCGTCTAACAACGGCA
>CAYWIR010000212.1:0-5216 GCA_964458375.1 uncultured Neptunicoccus sp. | reverse complement strand
ACCCACGACCCTCGGTTTTGGAGACCGATGCTCTACCAACTGAGCTAAACCCCTACACCAGATTGAAAGCTGCGTATTTGGTTTTTTGACGTGATGCAAGTCTAACTTGGCTTAGAACTCTGCTTTAAAACCATTTAACCTGTTCCAACAGCACCCAAGGCAGCTCATATAGATGCGCCCAGCCTGTGTTGATCTGGGTCACCATGAACTGTTGGTTCAACATCACCACCACCAAAAACACGGGCAAGGTCAGAATGTGCTTTAATCGCAGCGTGGCCTCTTCATCTGACTTGATCATTGTCATCAGCGTCAAAAACCCGACCAAAACACTGATCGCGCCAAACCGCACCACATCAAATGCAATCAGGTTCAGGCTTTGCGGGGCCAGTATCGCGCCCACAACAACCAATTGCGCCAAACCGTTAAACCGCCCAGACATCACCCGCAGGTTCAGCCACAACATCCACAGCATCATGATCGCCAGCGGCGCACCATCCAAAATAACCCAACTGCGATACCCCATTTCAGCGCGCTTTTCGGTCATCAACGCCAGATTATCACCGATACTGCGGCCAATCACATTGGTCGCTTCCCCATCCGCAGTGAAATCCGCCTTTTGATTGATATAATCCACAATGCGCGGAACATCTTCTGCCGCAACATGACCGTAAATGCTCAAAAGCCCAAAGGCGGCGACCCCCGCCAACAAAGGCAAACTCGCCAACCCGATCTCGCGTCCCGAAATACGATACCCACGGCGCAACCACAGATCTACGCACAGGAACACCGCGAAATAGGCCAGCATGATTTCATGGCAAAACATGCCGATAAACACGGCGACAACACGGGCCAAAATACCTGTCACACGGTTTGGGTCGGTCAGCGCAGCCAAACACACCAGCCCGATCAGGATCATATCCATATAGCCCGTGAATCCCACAATCGCCTTAAACGCAAAGCTGGAAAACAACAGCAACGCCAGCCAAAGCGTGACCTGATCATGGAACAGCCGCCTCATGGCCAGGCCCAACAAACACAGCAACCCAAACACCGACATGCCCGCAGACACAGCCAACACTTCGTTCGGGGACGCCTGCGCGCCCCAATAAAAATTCGCCAACGCGCCAATCAGCCCACGGCGCATCAGCCCGAATTCATAATCAAAGATAAGAACGGTGCCCGAAAACCCATTGGGCGGCAGCAGGTTTTGCAAAAGAGCCAGCGCAAACAAGGCGATGACCAAACGTTTCAGCCAAAGCAGGCTATCAGATCGGGTGTTTATAATCATAGGCGCAGTTTTCGCGGGGTTGGTCGTGTTAATCAAGCGATCGCCCACAACCACAGACCTTATGACCACGATCCCCAAAGGTTTGAGTCCTTCAGGCCACAGTTAATCACGGGTTAAACGATGTTTTCGCGGATCAAAGTTGAGGCAGAGGTGCGAATGGCCTGTCGGGCTTCGATAAATTCGATCCCCAAAATTTCAGCCGCAGCAGAGTTATCAAGCGGGATTTCATGTCCCAATGACGGCAAAATGCTCTTAACGGTTTTGTCAAACATCCCCATCACCCGCATCAGCCAATCAGGCGCCACGCGCAGGGGAATTTTGCGGTCAGGATATTCCGCCTTCAGCACCAACGCGATATCCCGCATCCACATAAACCGTTCAGACCCGATAAACCGATTGCCCACACTTTCGGGCCGCTGCAACGCACGCACATGCATCAACGCAATGTCGCGCACATCCACAATCGCCATACCAAGGTTAGGCACCATCGGATCTTTGCCCGCCATCAAACGCGCAATCACCTTTAAGGATGACCCAATTTTGCCATCAAGCGGTGGGCCCAAGACCAAGGCAGGACAAATCGTTGTCAGCTTTAATTCTGGATGTTCGCGCACGTAATTCCACGCCGCCTTTTCCGCCTGCATCTTCGATTTGGAATAGGCTGTTGCCATCGGAGAATTGGTTTCTGACCAATCAGTTTCATCATATCGGCTTCGACCAGCGGCCAAGCGTTTGTTGTAAATCGACACCACGGAGGATGTCAGAATAATCCGCTCCACGCCGGCGGCCTGCGCTGCCATTAACACACGCAATGTCCCATCGACAGCAGGCTCTATCAAATCCGCTTCATGTTCAGGTGGTTCCAGCGGAAACGGCGATGCCGTGTGCATGACCGCCTGACAGTTGTGCAAGGCCTCTTCCCACCCATCATCGGACAACAGGTTCAATTCACAAAATGTCAGCCGTTTTTCCAGACCATCCGCGTTCTTGGCATGCTGCATCATCGCCGCCATAACTTCTGCGCTGCGATCAAGAGACCTCACGGACGCGCGCACCTCAAACCCTTCATTCAACAATTGAAGAATGATGTGTTTGGCAATGAACCCCGAACCACCGGTGACCAGAATTTTCTTTCGACGCGACATCTATGCCCCAAAATAACACGCGCTATACGGGCATCATCCATGACCGAATTCCAAATCAGTAGCAACGGTCATAACCAATTGACCTAACGTTTCGTCCCTAAGTGTTGCTTTCGGGATTGCGATTGAACGCACCCTTATGCGGCGTTCATCGCATTTGAATACTCTGGGCTTTGAACCACACCTCTATCAAACAGACCTGCAATCTCGCGATCATCTAGTCCAACCACATCCCCTAAAATTTCCTCGGTGTGCAAACCCAATGCCGGCGCAGGTTCTGGCGCTGTTCGCGGTGCTGCACTGAAGGAAACAGGAGACCCAGGAACAAGGCTGTTGCCAAGCCCAGGTTGATCAATCCGTGAAAACATCGGGTTGTCGACCGACACATCAGGGTCCTTTGCAACCGCTTCGCTAAAGCTGCGAAACTCCGACCATGTAAGGCTCGAATTTTCAAAGTCTTGCGCAAAGTCAGAAACGCTGCGCGCTGCAAACCACGGCTTCAAAATGTCGGTAATCCGATCGCGCAGCGCCCAACGAACTCCCTCGTCTCGCAAGGACTTCCCTGCTTCCACTTCCAGCGCAGCCATTGCATCAGCCGTGTTTGTGACTTTCACCAAACCAGACCATTGCCGCCCCGTAAGGCCAATCACCATCACACGCTGGCCATCCTTACAGACAAAATCCTGACCATAAGCACCATAAAGACTGTTGCCAGATTTCTCGCGCTCGGTCCCATTCAACTCCACATCCGACAGAATGCCCAGATGACCCAACATCGCTGCCGCCACATCTTTTAGGGCCAGTTCAACATCTTGCCCCTGCCCTGTTCTCAAACGATGCCGTTCAGCGGCCAACAAGCTCGACACGACCAGATTGCCCGCAATGCAATCCCATGCAGGCAATGCATGTGCCACAGGCTCGCTGCTGCCAACAGGCCCCGTGATTGCAGGAAAACCCAGCGAAGGGTTCACTGTATAATCCACGGCAGGACGGCCATGCCGATCACCTGTCAGGGTCACCATAATCAGGTCCTTACGAAATTGGGACAATGTCTCATGGTCCATCCAGCCACGCACCCGCAGGTTGGTCAGGAACAGGCCCGCGTCCTCCCCCGGCGCGGTAATTACCCGCGTGATCAACTCACGCCCTTCGGGCGATTTCATGTCCACTGCAATCGAACGTTTGCCTTTATTCATTCCGTTCCAAAACAGGCTTTGCCCATTCGGGGCCACGGGCCATCGCTTTGCATCCAAACCGCCGCCGATTCGATCAAAGCGGATCACATCCGCCCCCATTTGCGCCAATGTCATCCCCGCCAAAGGCACCGCAACAAAGGCTGATCCTTCCACAACGCGCATTCCATTCAAGACCGTGCTCATTTTCAGACCACCCAACGCGCAGTGGCGGTCATGCCTTGATGCCCGCGCGGTGATCCCGTGCACAGGTTCATTGAGCCATCTTCACTGCCCACAGCGAACAGATTTAGGTCCTCGAAATGGAACATGGGATGCACACCTCGAAACTGAAACGCATCAGGCATAGCCCCCCGATAGGCAGTGGCGCGGTCCATCAACAAAATCGCCTGCAACGGCCCATGCACCACCAGTCCAGGATAGTGCTCAACGTCTTGTGCATAGGATAAATCGTAATGAATGCGGTGGCTGTTGAATGTCACGGCCGAAAATCGGAACAACGCAGGTGTTGTAATAGCAAAAGTTTCCTGAAACGTTGCATTTACAGGCACTGGTTTTGTCTTGGGCGGAACAAAAGACCGTGGAATACGCAAATAAACAATGTCCTGCGTTTCCCGAATAGCCAAGCCTTCACGCCCGCTAATCTCATGGCGTACGGTGACAAAGACCATCGGCCCACCAGCACCTTCTTTTTCCACAACATCTGTGATTGTTGATGTCCGCGACAGCGGCTCACCAATGTGCAGAGGCTTAAAAAACGTCAAGGCACCACCGGCCCACATACGGCGCTCCAAAGGCACGGGCGGTAGAAAGCCACCACGCGATGGGTGGCCGTCTGGACCCAATGCTTCCATTGGCACTGTCTCATTGAAGGCAGCCCAATGCCAAAGCTGGGGCATTACATCCCGAAATCGCAAAGACGCTCCGCCGTCGAGCCCAACCGTGGCCTGCATCTGCTTTGCGGATTCAGGGGTTAAAACCCCACGATCCACCTGCGTGCTGCCAATCCAATCTGTAATGTTCACGTTATCAAGCATAACCCGCCTCCCAGCTAAAGTCAGGGAAATATGTCAGCGCCTCTTAAAAAATCAAGCAATATTAAGTACTTAGCGGTACGCAATGGTATACAACGGGCTTATACAACAAAAAAGGGCCGCGAATTCGCAGCCCTTTCAATCTCTTAGATGCTAGGTGCGCGATTTCCGCACACCCTGCAATTTTATCGACTTACTCGATGATCTTAGACACAACGCCGGAGCCTACTGTGCGGCCGCCTTCGCGGATCGCAAAGCGCAGGCCGTCTTCCATGGCGATTGGGGCGATCAGTTCTACGTCGAACTTCAAGTTGTCCCCTGGCATCACCATTTCTGTGCCTTCTGGCAGGTTCACTGTGCCCGTCACGTCTGTTGTACGGAAGTAGAACTGTGGACGATAGTTCTTGAAGAACGGTGTGTGACGACCGCCTTCTTCTTTCGTCAGAATGTACACTTCGCACTCAAACTTGGTGTGTGGGTTCACTGAAGATGGCTTACACAGAACCTGACCACGCTCAACGCCCTCACGGTCGACTGCCGAAAACAGAAACATGCCCGC
>CAYWIR010000211.1:0-5217 GCA_964458375.1 uncultured Neptunicoccus sp. | reverse complement strand
CTGGCAAGACCAACATTCTAGAAGCGATTTCGATGCTGTCGCCGGGCCGTGGGTTACGTGGGGCGAAGGTGGACGAATTGGTGCGTTCACAAGAAGCCGTTGGTTGGAAGGTGTCTGGCGTATTGCAAAGCCTGCATCATGTGCATGAGGTAGAGACATCGTTTGACGGCAACGGGTCGCGCAAGGTTCTGATTGACGAAAAGGCCGCAACACAGGCCGCGTTGGGGCGGATCGGCCGCGTGGTTTGGCTGGTGCCTGTGATGGACCGTTTGTGGGTTGAAGGGGCCGATGGGCGGCGGCGGTTTTTGGATCGGTTGGCGCTAAGCTTTCATCCCGATCATGCAGAGGCGAGCCTGACCTATGAAAAGGCGATGCGGGAGCGGAACCGTATGCTGAAAGACGGCGTGCGTGATCCAAGTTGGTACAGCGCGGTGGAGGCCCAGATGGCGAAAGCAGGTGCCGCGATCCACGCCAATCGTCTGACCGCGTTAGAGATGTTGACGGCGGCGCAGGAACAAGCAGATACGGCGTTTCCTGCGGCAGAGTGCACGCTGGTTCATGCTGATGGGGTGGAGATGCCCGCCGATCAAGATGCGCTGGCTGTGGCGCTTGGCGAGAGCCGAGCGCGTGATTTGATCGTTGGGCGTACGTTGGTTGGCCCGCACCGTGCGGATTTGGAAGCGGTGTACACGGCCAAAGGTGTTCCTGCACGGAAGTGTTCGACGGGGGAGCAGAAGGCGCTGTTGGTGTCTTTGATCCTTGCCAATGGTCGTGCGTTGGCCGCAGAATTTGGTGCACCGCCGATTTATCTGCTAGATGAGGTGGCCGCGCATTTGGACGCGGATCGACGTGCGGCGCTTTATGATGAGATTTGCGCGCTGGGTGCGCAGGCATGGATGACAGGCACGGGACCCGAGCTGTTTGAGGATTTGGGGGATCGGGCTATGCGATTGGACGTGACGGAAGCGGACGGTGTGTCCAGCGTCGCGGTGGTATGAGGAGAGACTGATGGACGCGCAACGGGTGACGATGGTGACACTGGCCGTGGCTGATTTGGCGGTGTCGCGGGCATTTTACGAACGGCTTGGTTGGGAAGAGGCCAAGGGCGGGAATGATGACATCGCGTTTTACAAATTGCGGGGCTTGTTTTTGTCGTTGTATCGCCGTGACAAGCTGACCGAGGATATCGGGATGCCGATCCATAAACGCGCCACAGGCGCCATTACGTTGGCGACAAACTATGGCTCGCAAGACGAAGTGGACGCGGCGTTCAAGGTTGCATTAGACGCGGGAGCCGTGGCGATCACCCATCCAGAAGAGGTGTTTTGGGGTGGGTATTCAGGCAATTTTGCCGACCCTGATGGGCACATGTGGGAGCTGGCGCACAATCCGTTTTGGTCGTTTGACGCGGACGGGTATTTGATCGGGGACGCATGATGGATGCCGTGTCCCCTGAAATGCGCCGCGTGATTGATGCGCGTTTGGCGGGTGCATGAGCGTTTCCTTTCTGGATTTAGCTTTTTATGCAGGGGCGATTTTTCTGCTGTTTTTGACGCCGGGACCGGTGTGGGTGGCGATCATTGCGCGGGCATTGTCGGGCGGGTTTCACAGCGCGTGGCCACTGGCGCTCGGCGTGGTGGTTGGGGATGTGATCTGGCCGCTCGTGGCGATTTTCGGGGTGAGCTATTTGGTGTCCGTGTACGCGGATTTTATGGTGGTGTTAAAGATCATTGGTGCGATCATGTTTGTGGTCATGGGGGTGCAATTGTTGCGCAAACCTGTGGGCGCAATGGGGGCGAGCGACAAGCGATTAACGCGACCTGGAATGTGGGCGGGGTTTATCGCGGGGGTGCTGGTGATCTTGTCGAATCCCAAAGCGATTTTGTTTTATATGGGCGCCTTGCCGAGCTTTTTTGATTTTCGCACGATCACTGCTTGGGACATGGTCGCGATCTGTTCGATCTCTTTGGTGGTGCCGTTGCTGGGCAATGTGATGCTGGCAGCCATGGTCGATCGGATGCGGGTGTTTTTGGCCTCACCTGATGCTGTGCGGCGGTTGAACTTTTGGTCTGGCGTGGCGTTGATCGGGGTCGGATTGTTGATTGCCGTGACTTAGAACTGCGGCGAACACCGCTGTATCTTGTCCTTTTGAAATTTGCGAAAAGCGTGCCTGTAGTGCGTGCTTTTCGATTTCGTGGTCCCTGCGGCGTTTTATACAAAATCTTGTGACAAACCTTTGGAAAACCGCTATAAATTGGGGAAAATAACGAAGGGCACAGGTATGTCGGACGAGCAAAACAATCCCGAAGAATATGGCGCGGATTCTATCAAAGTTCTCAAAGGCTTAGAGGCCGTTCGTAAACGTCCAGGTATGTATATTGGCGACACCGATGACGGGTCTGGCCTGCATCACATGGTGTATGAGGTCGTGGACAACGGCATCGACGAGGCGCTGGCCAAACATGCGGACTTTGTTTCCGTTACAATCCACGACGATGAGAGTGTTTCAGTGCGTGACAATGGACGTGGTATTCCTGTTGGTATTCACGAAGAAGAGGGCGTGTCCGCGGCCGAAGTGATCATGACCCAGCTGCACGCGGGCGGCAAATTCGATAGCAACTCATACAAAGTGTCTGGTGGTCTGCACGGTGTGGGCGTGTCGGTTGTAAACGCGCTATCAGATTGGCTGGAATTGCGCATCTGGCGAGATGGCAAAGAACACACCGCACGGTTTGAACATGGCGACACGGCGCGGCATTTGGCCGTTGTAGGCGATGCAAATGGCGAAACAGGGACCGAAGTGCGGTTCATGGCGAGCACGGAGACGTTTTCGAACCGCGAGTATTCTTTCAAGACGCTGGAAAACCGTTTGCGGGAGTTGGCGTTTCTAAACTCTGGTGTGAAGATCATCCTGCGCGATGAACGCCCTGCGGAGCATTTGGAAACTACTTTGGAATATGAAGGCGGTGTGAAGGAGTTTGTGAAATTCCTTGATCGGTCCAAAGAGGGGCTGTTGTCCGAACCGATCTATGTGGTGGGTGAGAAAGACGACATTGGTGTTGAAGTGGCAATGTGGTGGAACGACAGTTACCACGAGAATGTTCTGCCGTTCACCAACAACATTCCGCAGCGGGATGGGGGCACGCATATGGCGGGCTTTCGTGGTGCGCTGACGCGGACGATCAATGCATATGCGCAGACCAGTGGGATTGCAAAGAAAGAGAAGATTTCTTTTTCAGGCGACGATGCACGGGAGGGTTTGACCTGTGTTTTGTCGGTGAAGGTCCCTGATCCGAAGTTCAGTTCGCAAACCAAGGATAAGTTGGTTTCTTCTGAGGTACGGCCCGCGGTTGAAAGTTTGATGAACGAAAAGCTGGCGGAGTGGTTTGAAGAAAACCCTGTCGAGGCAAAGAACATCGTTACCAAGATCGTTGAGGCGGCGTTGGCCCGCGAAGCGGCGCGCAAAGCACGAGAGTTAACACGGCGCAAAACGGCGTTTGGGGGAACTTCGCTACCCGGGAAGCTGGCGGATTGTCAGGAACGCGATCCATCGAAATCAGAAGTGTTTCTGGTAGAGGGTGACAGTGCTGGTGGGTCGGCCAAACAGGGCCGTTCACGAGAGAACCAAGCGGTCTTGCCACTGCGTGGTAAAATCCTGAACATTGAACGGGCGCGGTTTGACAAGATGCTGACGTCCGAGCAGATCACGAACCTGATTACCGCGCTTGGCACGGGCATTGGGCGCGATGAGTTCAACATCGAAAAGCTGCGCTATCACAAGGTGGTCATCATGACCGATGCTGATGTTGACGGTGCGCACATTCGTACGCTGTTGCTGACGTTCTTCTTCCGCCAGATGCCAGAGCTGATTGAAGGTGGGTATTTGTACATCGCACAACCCCCGCTGTTCAAAGTAGCGCGTGGGAAATCCGAAGTGTACCTCAAGGATCAGGCGTCGTTAGAGGACTATTTGATCGCACAGGGTATTGAGGGATCCTCTTTGACGCTGGGCGACAGTTCTGTGATTGCGGGGCAGGATTTGGCGCGCGTAGTGGACGAAGCGCGCAATGTGCGCTTTTTGTTGAACGCCTTCCCAACCCATTACAACCGTCATGTTTTGGAACAGGCCGCCATTGCTGGTGCGCTGGTGCCAGGCCGCGTGGATGACAACGCGCAAGGGGTTGCGGATGCTGTTGCCGAGCGTTTGAACAAAGTGTCCGAAGAATATGAGCGCGGTTGGACGGGGCGGATCACACAGGATCACGGCCTGCGATTTGCACGAATTTTGCGCGGCGTAGAGGAAAGCCACACAATTGATGGCAAAGCCTTGCGGTCGAGCGAGGCACGCAAGCTCGGGGGTATGACCGAAAGCCTGCAAGAGACTTATGGGTCGCTTGCCACTTTCACCCGCAAGGAAAAAGCGCAGCCAATTTTCGGCGCTACTGACCTTTTGGATATCGTGATGGAAGAGGGCGAAAAAGGCCTGTCCTTGCAACGGTACAAAGGGCTGGGTGAGATGAACCCCGATCAGTTGTGGGAAACCACGCTAGACCCAGAAGCGCGGACGTTGTTGCAGGTGAAGGTTGAGGACTTGGCCGATGCTGATGATCTGTTCACCAAGCTGATGGGTGACGTGGTTGAACCGCGCCGCGAGTTTATCCAACAAAACGCGCTGAGCGTGGAGAATTTGGATTTTTAGAGAAGCAGAGAGATTTGTCATTGGTCTGGCGCTCTTTTTTGCCTGCGTAATCAGTTTTGCTTTGACGATCTATGGTGCTGGTAAAGTAAATCAAACCGCGCACTTGGTTTTGGGCGGTGCGGAATGTGATGTGCTTGACCCGAATTTTCTGATTTGGGTGAATTCTGTTCTGAACATCGTCCTCATTTTGTCTCTGTTGGTTTTTGTGCTTCAAATTGCGACTATGACGGCTTCCGTTTTTCGGTTTGTTCTTTTTCCCGTGATGATCGCGTTAGGTTTGGTCCTGCTTTGGTATGCTGGGGTTCACTTGATCTATCGGCCACAAATCGCCGCGTGTGACGTTTTTGTGTTCAGCCCCTTCAGGTCCATAGGCACAAATCTATTGGCGTTTGTGTGCCTGATAGCAACCAGCCTCGCGGTGTTCCGATTTTCAGTGGACCGACCAACATGACGACCTGAGCAATCTGCACAAATCCTGCACATCTTGTACGCTAGGCCTGCGGGCGGCGTGGCGCATT
>CAYWIR010000210.1:0-5218 GCA_964458375.1 uncultured Neptunicoccus sp. | reverse complement strand
CTAGTCATCAACAAACGCACAATGCAAAACGCCGACCCAAAGGTCGGCGTTTTCTTTTTTCAGGTGGTTAAGCAGATGCTTTATTTATAGCCCTGCTCTTTGTACTTCGCGACCAATGCTTTGTAGTTCTTAGAACCACCCTTGGTTTTTTCGGTCGTCACATATTTCTTGGTATCCGCTTTTTTCATTTTCACCGTGCAACCGCCACCAGTGCAAGAAATTTTAAGCTTATCGCCAGCAGCGTTTTTCATTCCCTTGTTGCCCGCATCTGCGGTGGTTCCGGCAAATGAGAGAGTCAAAGCGCACAAAATTAATGCCTTTTTAATCATAGTATTTTCCTTTTTTCCCTAAAATACGGAAAAATACTGATCGATTCTTAACGCATTTTCAATACTGAAATTACAGGCTTTACAGGTAAGGCGCAGGATCCACACTTTCGGTGCCACGTCTGATTTCAAAATGCAGGTACGCAGGGCTGCCTCCTGCCACTTTGCCAATGGACTGACCGCGTCGCACGCTTTGGCCTTTTGCCACACTGACGTCAGACACGTTGGAATAGACGGTATAAAGGTTATCTGGGTGACGGATCAGCACAATCTTGGTGTTTCCACCTGCTGATGACACCAACGCCACCTCGCCCCCTTCCGCCGCTTTGACAGAAGTACCTTTGCTCGCCGCGATATCCAAACCTTCGTTTCCGCCGGGTTTATTGGAATAGCCGCGCAATACATTGCCCGACACAGGTTTCAGCAGTTTGCGCGATGCGCCAACAGGAGTGCGCTCGTTCACAAGGTTCGGGCTTTCTGGGATCACCGCTGTTTCTACAGTGTCTGGCAGTGCTTCAACAGAACTTGGCGGGATCGGAGTGACCGACCCTTGCCCAGGGGACGGCTCAACAACCGCAACCGTGGTTTGTTCTTGGGGTGTGCCGTCTTCAACAACAGGGATCAGCAAACGCTGGCCTTCGCGCACGGCCAAATCTTTGCCCAAACCATTCCAGCTGGCCAAAGACGGCACGGACACACGGTACAACCGCGCAATGGAATAAATCGTTTCACCCGGCTCCACCACATGGCGGATCGGCTCTGGCCCTGCTTGCACGGTGCCTTGGGGTTTTGTGGCCCCTGCCCGCCCAATCGCGGTCTGCGCGATATCTTCTAAACTGGCGCCCTGCGTTCCAGTTGTGGCCGCTTCACCTTCCACGGGGATCACAGTGCCCTTGGGCAGTGCTAAAACTTCGCCCGAACGGGGCATATAGGACGCTGGCAATCCGTTAAATCGGGCCAATTCGGCGCCCGTCATACCAACACGGCCCGCAACGTCATTCATGGTGTCATTGCGCCGTGCAACAATCACTTGGTAATTTGGATAGGTGATCAAACCGCGGCTATCAGGCTTTGGTCGTGCCGCCACAGACGCTTGATCCGCAGTTGCCGCCGTGGGGCGTCTGTCCAGACGGTTCCCAAGGCTGCCAAGATCAAGACCGTTTTCGCATCCCATAAGCAAAAACACGCCGCTTGATAGGAAAAGCGCACTCATGCGCCCCTTTGGGAAACTCTTCAACATACCGCTCACCTCAATCTTTGCCCATTTTCGGGCTTATCATTTAGGGCTCCTGCGCAACCCCTTCAACCAATGGAACAAATCGCACGGGTTCTAACTCTGTGTATTCAAAGCCATTTTCGGTTTTTTCGACTTTGATAAGATGTTGAACCGCGTCCGTCTGCCCCACAGGCAAGACCATTATACCGCCCACACGCAATTGCGCCAAGAGATTTGCTGGCGGATCTTCCGCCGCCGCGGTCAAAAGAATGCGATCAAACGGGGCTTGGTCCTCTAAACCTTGGCTGCCATCCCCTGTCATGACGATCACATTCACCAAACGCATCCCATCGAGCAATCGACGCGCATCCCGTGCCAAGCCCCGATGCCGCTCAACAGTATACACACGCCGCGCCAAATGGGACAGGATCGCCGCTTGATATCCTGATCCCGTGCCAATTTCTAAAACCTTATCACGGGGCCCTACATTCAACGCTTGCGTCATCTTGCCAACGATTGACGGCTGGCTGATCGTTTGCCCGCTGGCAATAGGAATCGCCATATCTTCATAGGCGCGAGGCGCAAAATGGCCTTGAACGAAATCGTGGCGCGGAACCCGCTCCATTGCATTCAGCACTTTGGTATCTGTGACACCCGCTGCGCGCAGTGCGAACATGAATTGCATTTTGGTTTGTGCATCAACCATCAGTCGAAAATCTCTTGCAGTTGCCCCATCTTTTCGTGGGCGGTTAGATCAACTCGCATTGGGGTAACAGATACAAAATCGTTCAAATTGGCATGCACATCAGTGCCAGGGGCCGTCGGTTGGTCCTGTGGGCCGCCTTGAATGAACAAAAACCGCTTGGTTCCTTGAACGTGCGGCGAAACTTCCATGGATTGCACCAGCGGCGTTACGCTAAATTCAACGTCCTCGCGCCAGCCCTGCGCAACCGCTTTCGCGCCCTTCACTTCGGCCCCAGAACAGGGCGGAAAATTCACGTTGTAAAACAACTCATACGGGCCATCATGCCACGGGGCTTCCTCGATCAGTTTGCGAACAACCTCTACGCCAGCGGTGCGGGATGCTTCAAAAACATCTGCCAAATCTCTGTTTTTTGGTCCAAAATACTGCGACAGCGCGATGGATTTCACGTGATGCAACACCGCCTCCATACAGGCCCCAATGGTGCCCGAATAGAGCGTGTTATCGGCAGCGTTATTGCCTCGGTTGACCCCAGACAGCACAATGTCAGGCGGGCAATCTTTCATCACATCGAACAAACCGGCCAACACACAATCCGCTGGTGATCCTGTAACCGAATATCGACGCTCCCCGTGTTTGATCAGCTGGATCGGGCTCGAATAAGAAATGCAGTGCCCCACACCCGATTGTTCATAGGCGGGCGCGACGGTCCAAACATTCTCTTCGCCTGCAATGGCGCAGGCGATTTCATGCAGAACGACCAAGCCTTCTGCGGCAATACCATCATCATTCGTAATAAGAATACGCACTGCTTATCGCCCTCATGTGATCACAATGGTCTTTTCGCCATTCACAGTATTGCTACCCCATGCGGATCGGCATGGAAAGGCGCAAAACACCTCATTTCGCACTGCGCCCAAAGGGAAACCTTGACACCACTGGTTGCACACTGAAAACTCAACCTATCTTTGCGCCGCGCCTCTGGCGCTTGGTCCCTTTTTCATTTCAAAACAGGAGCTGCCTTCCATGTCTGCCAAACTTCTTTCCTCAATTTCCGCTCTCGCGCTCAGCGCAACAGCCGCAACCGCCGATTATTCCCTGCATATTATCCACATCAACGACCTGCACAGCCGTATTGAACCGATCAACAAATACGATTCCACCTGCGGCGCTGATGACAATGCAGAAGGTAAGTGTTTTGGCGGCGTGGCCCGTGTGGCCACCAAAATCGCAGAGCTGCGGGAAAAGCTGGCGGGCGAAAACGTAATCGTTTTGGATGCGGGCGATCAATATCAAGGCTCTTTGATGTACACCACGTACAAGGGCGATGCTGAAATTGAATTTATGGAGGCCATAGGCTTTGATGCCATGGCCGTAGGCAATCACGAATTTGATGACGGGGATGAAGGGCTGGCCAAACTGGCAGACGGCGTGTCATTCCCTGTCATTTCAGGCAACATCGACGTCAGCAGCTCCAACGTTCTTGCAGGCAAGATCAAAAACCACGTTGTTTTGACAGTGGGTGGCGAAAAAATCGGCATTATCTCGGCACTGGCTGTGGATACGACCGAAACATCCTCCCCATCTGACGCCGTTATCTTTACGGATGAAATCGAAAGCCTGACCAACGATGTAGAAGCCTTGACCAGCGAAGGTGTTACAAAAATCGTTGCGCTCACCCATGTTGGCTTGCCCAAGGATCTCGAAATCGCTGCGGCGGTGCCTGGTCTTGATGCAGTTGTCGGTGGTCACTCCCATTCGCTGCTGTCCAATACATCAGAACGTGCTTTGGGTCCCTACCCTACAATGGTTGGCGGGGTTCCCGTGGTGCAGGCCTATGCCTACTCCAAATACGTGGGGCATCTGGTGCTCAACTTTGATGATGCGGGCAATGTAACCGCGGCAACAGGTGACACCATCGTCTTGGATGGCTCTGTGGCCGAAGATCCTGCGATCAAAGCGCGCGTGGCCGAAATGGCCGACCCAATCGAAGAGATGAAACAGCGCGTTGTGGCCTCTGCTGCTGCGGTGATCGAAGGGGATCGTGGCGTGTGTCGCGTGCAAGAATGCCAAATGGGCAATCTGGTGGCTGACGCAATGCTCGACCGTGTGAAAAGCCAAGGGGTGACCATTTCCATTGCGAACGCGGGCGGTCTGCGGGCCTCCATCGACAGCGGCGAAGTGACCATGGGCGAAGTTCTGACGGTGCTGCCGTTCCAAAACACGCTGTCCACCTTTGAAGTGACGGGCCAAACGATCATCGACGCTCTCGAAAACGGCGTCAGCCAAGTGGAAGAAGTCAAAGGTCGCTTCCCACAAGTGGCAGGGATGAAATTCTCTTGGGACATCAAAGTCGCAGCTGGCGAAGGCCGCATTTCAGATGTGATGGTCGCCACAGACGACGGCTTTGCCCCAATTGATCCCGCTGCCATGTATGGTGTTGTGTCCAACAACTATGTGCGCGGCGGTGGCGATGGATACAAGATGTTCCGTGATGCCAAAAACGCCTATGACTACGGCCCTGATCTGGCTGATGTTTTGGCAGAATACATGGCCAAATCAGGGGCTTACGAACCGTACCTCGACGGGCGTATCACGGCCAAATGAGCCTGCTAAAAACAACAATCCTCAGCGCGGGTTTGATCGCGCTGGGGACCTCTGGCCTCGCACAGCAAAGCTGCTTTGCCCGCACCTACACGCAAGACCACATGCGCAAAAACCAAAGCCAAGTGGTCCATTCCATCGCCATTCGCTTTGAAGGCCCCGCCACCGACAAATCCAACACAGGCGAATGGGGCGACGTCACGGCCTATTTCCTCGACGCGCCAAACAAATTCACGCAAACGCTCTATTGTTCATCCTATGATGGCTCCCACTTTTGCGGCGTGGAATGCGATGGCGGCCGCGCCGAAATAAAATGGAAAGACCGCGATACTATTTTGCTGAAAACCGATGGATTTATCGTGTCAGGGG
>CAYWIR010000209.1:0-5225 GCA_964458375.1 uncultured Neptunicoccus sp. | reverse complement strand
CCAATCACGCTTACGATCAAAATGAACATACCCACTTCAATGCCAAAGGTCTGGCTCAGCCGCTCGCGAAACAGCGTCACGGCGACCAATAAGATCGGCAATACGGGCAACGACAGCATCAGGTCGGTGAACCGCATCAGGATGAAATCCATCCGCTTAAAAAACCCAGACAAAACACCAACCGCCGTGCCCAGCACCAAGGACAGGATCATCGCCGCCCAGCCAACAGCCATCGACGCACGTCCCCCCTCGATCATCTGGCTCAGCAGATCACGGCCCAATTGGTCTGTGCCAAACGGATGGTTCCACCCCACCTTTGCCTCGTCGCTCCACAGCGCCCAAAGAATGGGCCGCATGTTCTTGGCACGAATATCCAGCTTGGTTGCTTCTAGCGTCCAGATATACGGCCCAATAAGCACGAACAGCGTAATGAACACCAAGAAGCCACCACCTAAAACAGCCCCTTTGTGCTGTTTAAACTGCCGCCAAATATCTTGCATTTGGCTGGTCGGCGGTGCGGTCGGCGCGGCTTCGGCCAAAGGATTGTTTGCGCTGGTCTCAGTCATAACGGATCCTCGGGTCGAGCACGCCATAAAGCACATCCGCAATCAGATTGAACAAAACAATCAAGATCGCAAATATGAACGTAAAGGTCATCACAGTCGGAATGTCGCTTGCAAACAAGGCGTTCAACAACTGATATCCAAGGCCATTCACCCCGAACACATTTTCCGTAATAATCGCACCGCCAAAGATGGCTGGGATGCCAAGCGCAATCACGGTAATCACAGGGATCATCGAATTGCGCAGCACATGCACCATCACAACCACGCCCTCTTTCAAACCCTTGGCCCGCGCCGTACGCACGTAATCCTGCTTTAGATTGTCGAGCATGGCAGAACGCATATAACGGCTAATTTGCGCTGTGGTTTGCAAGGCAAGCACCATAACAGGCAGCACCATTTGTTTAAGCTGCTGAACAAACGTATCCCAATCCACAACATCCAGAACCGTATTGTAATTGGACGGCAACCACCCCAGCTGCACCGCAAAAATCCAAATCATCAGCGGCCCCGTGAAAAACGGAGGGATCGAAAAGCCGATCATCGTTATAAAAGTACCCGCCTGATCAAACACCGAATAATGCCGATAGGCCGAATAAATCCCAATGGGCAGCGCAATCGCCACGCCCACCACATAAGACATGCCAACGACCCAAAACGTCTGCGGCAAGGATTGGATCACCAAATCCATCACGGGTCCACGGGTCTGCCACGAAATCACACGCAGCTTACCTTCGGCAAAGGTGGTGTCTGGCAACCAACCAGCCCACCACGTATTCGCCGTGGCCCAGTCCACAAACACCAAGGGTTCGATCCAGAAAAACTGCACCAACCACTTCCAGTATTGCACGTAAACGGGCTGACCAAGGCCAAGCGCCTCACGCATCTTTTCTTTGACTTCGGGTGGAACGGTCAACGGCACCTGCGCCATCGGATCGCCCGGTGACAATTGCAGCAGAGTGAAAATGGCCAAAGAGATAAACAAAAGCGTCGGGATCGACAGCAACAGTCTACGAATAGTGAAGGTTAGCATAGACGCCTCAGTTTAGACCTTAGGGGAGGAATAAGAAAACCGCCCCGAACTTTGTCTGGGGCGCTCGCACTTGGCAAGCGCACCCAACTCAAGATCGGAGCGGTCAGTGATTTACTTCACGCGGTACCAGTCAGCTGCATTCCACAGCTCGCTGTCAAACACGTTCAGAACAACACCACCAAGGCTGTTGGCGTGTGCGGAAACCCGACCACGATCAACCAGCGGAACGATAGTCATGCTGTCTTTTGTCAGCATGTCGTTCATTTTCTTGGCAATCTCGCCACGCTTCTCAAGATCGCCAGTTACGGCCAACTCGTCGATCAGCGCATCGTATGCTGGATCACAGAAACGGTTGATGTTCTCACCCTGCCATTGGCTGTCTGGCTTTGGCTCGTTGCCACAGCGGTATGCCGCGAGATAAGCCTGTGGGTCTGTACCGTCAAACACGTTGGCGTACATTTCCACGTCAGCATAGAACTTCTGGAATGTGTCAGGGGAACCTGGGTCACCACCAAAGAACACAGACGCATCAAGGTTACGCAGCTCAGTTTCAACACCGATCTGGCTCCAGTAGTCTTTGATCAAAGCCTGGAAATCCTGACGCACAGCGTTTGTGGATGTTTGGTACAGAATGGACAAACGAACGCCATCCTTGGCACGGATGCCATCAGCACCTGCAACCCAACCTGCTGCTTCCAACTTGGCCTTCGCACCTTCGATGTCTTGTGTCAGACATCCAGTGTTGTCAGACGCATAAACCGCTGGCGCTGGAACAAGGTTACATGTTGGACGACCAGCATCACCATAACCTACATCAACCAGCTCTTGGCGGTTGATCGCCATGGACAAGGCTTCACGTACATTCTGATCGCTCAGGAACGGGTGTGGCTCTGCAACAGTGGCACGTGTTTCTGGTGGCAAATCCGCAGACGGGTTGGTCAGGTTCATTTCCAAACGTTCAACCAGTGCACCAAAAGCAGAAATCGGCTTACCTTTGCCGCCTTCAGCCATCTTGGCAATCACGTCTGGCGCCAACTGAAGGTTCCAACCGTAGTCAAACTCACCAGTTTCCATAACCGCACGACCAGAGGCTTCGGCAGAACCGCCACCTTTGAACGTCAGCGTTGCGAACGCAGGTTTCGCTGGATCACGATAGTTTGGGTTTGCTGACATTTGGATCACGTCGTTTGGACGGAACTCATCTACAACAAATGGGCCTGTGCCGATTGGGCCAAAGTTCGCTTCTGTACACTCTGGCGCTTTTGCACCTGTACAATCAGCAAATTGTGCCGCTTGAATGATCGGGGACTGGCCGCCCATGAACGGGCCGTATGGGTTTGGCTTTGGCGACCCAAATGTGACTTTTACAGTCAACTCATCCAGAGCCTCAACGCTTGTCACACCGTCGAACTTGGACAACTGCGCGCAACCACCTTCTGGGTTCATGCAGTAATCAGCCGTAAATTTAACGTCCGCAGATGTCACAGCAGAACCGTCAGACCATTTCAGGCCCTCTTTCAGCTTCCATGTGATGGATGTCAGGTCTTCGGACACACCACCATTGGCCACTGTAGGAATTTCTTCTGCAAGGTAAGGAACAGGCGCACCGTCTTGATTGTAACGGCCCATAGGTTCAATCACGAGGCTCGAAGACTCGATGTCTTTCGTACCGCCAGACAGATACGGGTTCAGAATGGATGGCGCTTGCCAATAAATGATGCTGACGTTGCCATCAGAGCCGCGTTCCGCAGCCGCCATGGACGCCATTGAAAGCACGAGTGCGCTTCCCAATGTCAAAGATTTCATCGTCATACGTAAAGTTCTCCCTATGAGTTATTGTTTAGGTCAATGCCCACACCAATGTGCGCATTTAAGAGAGAAGGGTCCGAGCCTGAACACCCACTAAAATAAGTGGAAGCAACACGTAAATTTTGCGTCTCTTGAAGTTCTGGCAACTATTTCTCCCCACGAGCAAATGTTTTGAAAACGATTCCAAAACATCAGACCATGAGCAAAGTAAAAACGATAAAGAACTCGTTTACAATGATTTTTCTTTTGACCATTTGGTAAAATGACCCAAAGTAATTCTCAACAGCGAGCCAGTTTGACCTCTTGACGCGCCGTGAACCAGTTTCCACACTCACAAATAAGACACATGCAGGAACTCACCTATGCCGACCACTTACACCCCCTTTGAAATGTTGGAAAAGCTGATCAGCTTTAACACTGTGTCACACCGATCAAACCTCCCCCTTATTCAATTCGTAGAGGACTACTTGGCCGACCACGGCGTCGAATCAACCCGCGTCTATAACGATGACGGGGACAAAGCGAACCTCTACGCCCACATCGGTCCCATGGTAGAAGGCGGCGTTATTTTGTCAGGCCACACCGACGTTGTGCCTGTCGAAGGCCAAGACTGGTCAACCGATCCTTGGACTGTGGTTGAAAAAGACGGCAAGTATTTCGGCCGCGGCACCTGCGACATGAAAGGCTTTCTCGCAATCGCATTGGCCTATGTGCCGCAAATGATCGCCGCCGATTTGCAAACCCCAATCCAACTCGCGCTCAGCTACGACGAAGAGGTCGGCTGTGAAGGCGTGATCCCAATGGTCAAAGAGCTGGCCAACAAAATGCCCAAAGCCGCCATGTGCATCGTCGGCGAACCCTCAGACATGAAAGCCGTCACAGGCCACAAAGGCGGCATCGGTTTCCATAACGAAGTCACAGGTTACGAGGTCCACTCCTCTCTCGCGCACATTGGGGTTTCCGCCGTTATGACCGCCGCAACACTTGTGGAATGGCACAACAAAAAGAACGAAGACGCGGTCGCGAACCACGACCCAAAAAACGAATTTGTCCCGCCCTTCCCCACCTATCATGTGGGCACGATCCAAGGCGGCACCGCAGGCAACATCACGGCCAAAACCTGTACCTTCATCAACGATTTCCGTCTGCTCCCAACCCAAGACGCTAAGGCAGAAGCAGACGCCTACCTTGCCTTCGCCGCTGAACTCGACGCAAAAATCAAAAAAGTGCGGCCCGAAGCAGGCATCAAAGTCACGCCAAAATTTGGCGTCCCGGGTCTGCGCCCCGAAGAAAACGGTGCAGCAGAAACCCTCGTCCGCCGCCTTACGGGCGACAACTCTAGCAATGTCGTCAGCTACGGCACCGAAGCAGGCCATTTCCAAAACGAATCCATCTCAACCGTGATCTGCGGTCCGGGTTCCATCGACCAAGCCCACCAAGCAGACGAATACATCACCGTTCACCAATACAATCTGGGCGCTAAATTCATGCGCGACCTGATTGCAGACCTCTCCTAAGGACACCCCCATGCCACTGATCAACCGATTTGCCGAAACCCACGCCGAACTCACCGCCATCCGTCGCGATTTGCACGAACATCCAGAATTGCAATTCGATTGCCACCGCACCGCCAATATCGTCGCTGAAAAACTGCGCGAATGGGGCTGCGACGAAGTGAAAACAGGCATCGGCCAAACTGGCGTCGTCGGCGTGATCAAAGGCAAACAAAACGCATCAGGCAAGGTCATCGGCCTGCGCGCAGACATGGACGCCTTGCCAATATTCGAAGCAACAGGCCTGCCCTACGCCTCAAAAACTGA
>CAYWIR010000208.1:0-5247 GCA_964458375.1 uncultured Neptunicoccus sp. | reverse complement strand
TGCTAAAGCCAGTGCGCGCAGGCTTGCTGAAAAGCAATATTGTTAAATCCTTGCGAGGACATGAAGGTAAGGATGCAAAACCCCAAAAGGCACGCCCATCAAAAGCGACCAAAACCCCAACTCTACCAAAATCCTCTCCCGCTGCATCCATCAACCTGTTGGTGGCGGAAGACAATAAAACCAATCAATTGGTCGTCAAAACCATGCTGAAAGGCTCTGACGTCACCCTCACCTTTGCCAACAACGGGGCAGAGGCGGTGAAACTCTATCAAGACCTGCGGCCTGAATTGATCTTTATGGATATGTCGATGCCTGAAATGGACGGTGTTGAAGCAGCCAAATGGATTAGGGATTTCGAACAAGAAAGCGGCATCGCACCATGCCCGATTGTCGCCCTGACAGCCAACGCAATGGCTCAAGATCGAGAGCAGTGTGAACAGGCAGGCATGGATGATTTCCTCGCCAAACCCATCAAAAAGGCACAGCTTCTAGACGCCTTACACAAATGGAGCGCAAAGGACGCCGCAGCGTAGTGATTTTCTAATGACACGAGAGAGACGAGTGGAGCGGGTAACGGGAATCGAACCCGTAACTAAAGCTTGGGAAGCTGCCGTGATACCTTTTCACCATACCCGCACCATGAGTGTGAGCTACGCAAACTCGTGCAGGGGGTCAAGCGGATTTCAGTTTAAAGGCAAGGCTGCCACCCCATTCAATCTTAAGAAAGAGGGATACACAGATGAAAACATGGATTTTGGTTGTGATGATTTCTGGATCACCAAATGCAATTCCGGGGTTCCATGATGATTGGGCCTGTAAGGCCGCAGGGGTTACAATCGCAAAAGAAGTTGGAAAGGACACCAAATACTGGTGTTTTGCCACATCATAGGACGCGACACAGCCAGTTTTAGCCGCGCCGTCTGCGCCGCCGTCCACCTGTTCCGTCTTCGCTGCCGCCCGTGTTAAAATTCACATTCGGCAAGGTTACAACTGTGTCTAGGATCGGGAAGGTTTCCACGCTGTTCGGGATCGCACTTGCGTTGACAAAATGCTCTTGGAAACGCGGTTCGATCGCCGTTTCAATCTTGTGGATATGCCCCACCACGGTTTCGATTTCGCGCCGCGCTTCGGTGTTCAAAAGCGCAATGCGCGCACCCGTTCCAGCGGCGTTGCCAGCACTTGTCACTTTGTCGAGCGGACAATCGGGGATCATGCCCAGAACCATCGCGTGTTTGGGGGAAATATGCGCACCAAAGGCCCCAGCTAAAACAATGCGATCCACTGAATCCACGTCAAATTTATCCATCAACAACCGCGCACCAGAATAAAGCGCCGCTTTTGCCATTTGAATTTCGCGAATGTCGCGGTTGGTGATTGTGATTTTCGGTCCACCCTCCGCTGACCCATCCCAAACCAGATAAGAATGTGTGCGCCCATCAAGGAAACACCGATCCGTGCCCGTTTGTTCTGGGGACCCGATTAAACCCGGCCCATCCAGCAAGCCCGCGATCCGCATTTCGGCCACCATTTCGATGATGCCCGATCCACAAATCCCAGTGATACCAGAGGACAAAATGCTCTCCGCAAAGCCATCCTCATCTGACCAAATGTCAGAGCCAATCACGCGGAACCGTGGTTCTTTGGTGACGGGATCAATTTCCACACGTTCAATGGCGCCAGGTGCCGCCCGTTGCCCACTGGAAATCTGCGCCCCTTCAAATGCAGGGCCAGTTGGGGATGAACAGGCCAGCACCTTGTCTTTGTTGCCAAGCAGAATTTCCGCATTGGTGCCCACATCCACCACCAGAACCAAATCCTCTGATTTGTCTGGCGCTTCGGACAGGGCAACGGCAGCCGCGTCGGCGCCCACATGTCCCGCAATACAGGGCAACAAGTACACCCGCGCGGCGGGGTGCAGGTTCAAATCCAATTCAAGGGCGCGCAAAGAAATCGCATCAGATGTTGCCAGCGCGAAGGGCGCTTGTCCCAATTCAAACGGGTCCACGCCCAAAAACAGATGGTGCATCACGGGATTACACACAAACACCGCGTCCACGATCAAATCGCGATCAATCTCGGCCTCAGACGCGATGTTCACGAACAACGCATTCATGCCTTCACGCACCGCACGGGTCATTTCTTCGGCCCCGTTTGCATTCATCATGGAATAGCTGACACGGCTCATCAAATCTTCACCAAAGCGGATTTGCGGGTTCATAATTCCGCTTGATGCCACAACTTCACCTGTTTGCAGGTCACACAAATGCCCCGCAATTGTGGTCGAGCCGAGATCAACGGCCAGCCCGTAAATCGTGCCGTCATAGAACCCAGGCCAGATGTGCATGATGCGCGGCGAAAACATGGAATCCCCAAGATGCACAGCGCATGTGACCTTCCATTCGCCTTTGCGCAGGATGGGCTGCATGGTTTGAAGGATACGCAAATCGGCTTCGAGCTCAGGCAGATCCCACTGATCTCGCAACGCTTTGACCAGCCGTTCCAAATCACCTGACGGATCGTGCATGTCAGGTTCTTGCACCTCAACATAGAACAGTTTTGTCGATGGATTCATCGTGATGTCCCGCGCCTCGGCCCGTTTGCGCACCACTTGTTTGTGCACTTGGCTTTCGGGGGGCACGTCGATGACAACATCGCCTTCCACCTTGGCTTGGCAGCCCAAACGCCGCCCATCTATCATGCCGCGCTTTGATTTATAGCGTTCTTCGACACTGTTCCATTCGCTAAGCGCGGTGTCAGCGACAGTGACACCATGTTTGGAAAACTCACCGTAGGACGGTTGAACCTGACACTTTGAACAAATTCCACGTCCGCCACAGACACTATCAAGGTCCACACCCAACTGACGTGCGGCGGTCAAAATTGGGGTGCCAACGGGGAAATTTCCGCGTTTGCCAGAAGGTGTGAAAATCACCAAAGGATCATGTGTATCGCTCATCTGCGCAGCCTTGTTTGCTGGGTCGTCTTGGCAAAACAATAGCTGTGCACGAAGGAATGAAAAGCAAAACCGCGCCGTTTTTGGGCGATTTGCGTCACTTTCACAGGCTTTTTGGAAAAACCCTATTCTGGGGCCGCGTAACTGCCATCGGCATCGTGGGTTTCTTTCCCAGACAGAGCAGGGGTGAACACACAAACCAACCGCAAATCACCTTTGGTCGCGGTCAGAATATGCGGTTCGTTTTGATCCAACACATAGACCGTGCCCGCAGATAACGGATAGACATCGCCCGTCTGCACATTGGTCACGGTGCCTTCACCTGCGATGCAGTAATTCGTTTCAACGTGGTTTTTGTATTCCAGTTCAAGGGTTTGACCCTCGGCCACCACAGTATCATGCAAGGAATAACCAAGCCCATCGCGGGCAAGCAAAAGGCGACGGCTTTCCCAGCCATCGCCAGAGGCGTGATCGGGCGTACCCATCACATCCGAAAGGGATTTGACAATCACGCGGCGTTACCCGCGACGACGGCGGCCACCACCACGACGACCGCGTGCCCCTTCTTCACCCGCCTTGGCTGGCACTTTGTTAAAGTTAATCCAGTCAGCGCCATGTGGGTCATTGTTGGTCAAGAAGTTGGCCGCGCGAATGGCTTCCATCTCTTTACCGGCCTTGGGCTTGGTGGACCCCATGCCAACAAGGTTCGCAAACAGCTCCATATCAATGCCGTCTGGTACGATGATGCCAGCTTCGGCCAGTTCCGCCATTTTGGCGTCGATCTTCTTTTGGTTCACGGGCAGGGCGACAGGGTTCATAATCGCAGACGTCATGCCAGCGGTCATCGCCATAGGCAGGAACGCATTGTTGATGCCGTGACGGTTTGGCAGGCCAAAGGAAATGTTGGACGCGCCACAGGTCGTGTTTACGCCCAATTCTTCGCGCAAGCGGCGCACCAGTGTGAACACTTGCAAACCTGCGGTCGCCATAGCCCCAATTGGCATCACCAACGGGTCCACAACGATGTCATGTGCAGGGATGCCAAAATCAGCGGCCCGTTCCACAATCTTTTTCGCAACGGCAAAGCGCACATCGGGGTCTTCGGAAATGCCCGTGTCATCGTTGGAAATAGCCACAACAGGGACGTTGTATTTCTTCACCAGTGGCAGAACCAATTCCAAACGTTCTTCTTCCCCCGTGACAGAGTTCAAAAGAGGGCGGCCTTCCGCAGCGGCCAAGCCGTTTTCGAGCGCTCCAGGTACAGAAGAATCGATACACAAAGGCACGTCCGTGACGGCTTGTACTTTTTCCACCAATTCCTTCATCAACGTCGGCTCAACAAAGTTGTTGTCCGCATAGCGTGGATCTTCGGCCATTTTGTTGGAAAAGACCGCGCCAGAATTCACGTCGAGCACATTTGCGCCCGCCATAACCTGCGCCACTGCGTCTGCTTCCACACGGGAAAAATCGCCACGCTCCAGCTCTTCTGACAAGATTTTGCGGCCCGTTGGGTTGATACGTTCGCCAATGACGCAGAACGGCTCGTCAAAGCCGATGATCGCAGTTTTGGTTTTGGATTCGACGACAGTGCGTGTCATTTTAAGCGCCTTATGCTTGTGCTGCTGGGATGGCAGATGTGCCACCGTTGTTGATCGCCCAAGTGGCGTTTGTTTTAATGCCACCAAGCGGGAAGAAATGCACCTGCTCGATGTTGAATTCGGGGTTTGCGGCTTTGTGTGCGGCCAGTTCGGTGATGATCTGTGTCGGTTCGAACGGCAACAACAGTTTCGTCACATCTTTGGCGCGCTTTTGCAGCACTTTAAGCGATGGGCCAACGCCACAGGCAATCGCGAATTTGATCATGGTCTGCAGCTTTGCAGGACCAGCGATGCCAATATGCACAGGAATATCAATACCTTGTGCTTTCAGGTCATCTGCCCATTCGATCACTGGCACACTGTCGAAACAGAACTGTGTGGCCAGCGCCATCTGCGCATCTGTGCGTTTGGAAAACTCTTGTTTCCAAGACAGGGCCTCGTTTACGTTTGTCCGCCCGCCATTTGGATCAATATCCGTGTTCGGCTCAGGGTGGCCCGCCGTGTGCAGGCGTTTAAAGCCCGCTTTGTCGAACAACCCGCTGTCCAGCAACTGCATAGAAGAATGGTAATCGCCGTGGGGTTTGGCAACGCCGCCGGCCAGCAACAACGCCTGATCCACATCAGCTTCGCCTTGATAGCGAGCAATCCAGTCGCCCAATGTGGCTTCATCCTTGATGATCCGTGCTGGGAAATGCG
>CAYWIR010000207.1:0-5259 GCA_964458375.1 uncultured Neptunicoccus sp. | reverse complement strand
GTTTGAACAAATTCGCAGAGCGGTTCCCCAATCGTACCTTCGATGTGGGCATCGCAGAACAGCATGCTGTCACGTTTTCTGCGGGTCTCGCGGCAGGTGGAATTAAGCCATTTTGCGCGCTTTATTCGACCTTCTTACAACGTGGGTACGACCAAGTTGTGCACGATGTAGCAATCCAACGTTTGCCTGTGCGTTTCGCCATTGACCGTGCGGGCCTTGTTGGCGCGGACGGCGCGACCCACGCGGGCAGTTTTGACATTGGATACCTGTCTAATCTTCCAGGTTTTGTTGTTATGGCCGCTGCAGATGAGGCGGAGCTGGTTCATATGGTAGCCACGGCTGCTGCCATCGATGATCGACCCAGTGCATTCCGGTTCCCAAGGGGCGAAGGTGTTGGCATCGATCTACCAGAACACGGTGTTCCGCTGGAAATCGGTAAAGGCCGCATGATCCAAGAAGGGTCCCGTGTTGCGCTGCTGTCGTTTGGCACCCGCCTGCAAGAGTGTGAAAAGGCGGCTGAACTGCTGGCGCGCAAAGGGATCAAACCGACCATCGCCGATGCGCGTTTTGCCAAACCGCTCGACGAGGCGCTGATCATGGACCTTGTGAAAAACCACGAAGCACTGATCACGATTGAAGAAGGTGCAGTGGGTGGTTTTGGATCCCACGTAATGCAGTTTCTGTCGGATGAAGGCGTCTTTGATAAAGGTTTGAAATTCCGCTCCATGGTGCTGCCAGATACGTTTATCGACCAAAACAGCCCTAAAGCGATGTACGATGTGGCTGGCATGAATGCCCCCCAGATTGAGGCCAAGGTCCTCGATGTTTTGGGGATTTCACAAATCGGCCAAGCAACCGCGTAAGTTACTTTTCCAACTTGTCCAAACGGGCGCTAATCTCGTCCAGCTTTTGCATAACAGATTCGCGGTAGCCTGACGTGGCTTCTTCGCTTTCGGCGTTATGGGCGTCTTGCATGGAATTTACGATCAGACCCACCAGCAAGTTCACAACGGCAAATGTGGTGACGATGATAAATGGTACAAAGAACATCCAAGCGTATTGGAATTGTTCCATCACAGGGCGCACGATTCCCATGGACCAACTTTCCAACGTCATGATTTGGAACAGCGAATAAGCAGATCGCCCAATGGTGCCAAACCATTCTGGAAACGCTTCGCCAAACAGTTTGGTCGCCATCACCGCGCCGATGTAAAAGATAATCGTCATCAGCAGGAAAACGGATGCCATGCCGGGCAGGGCCGATACAAAGCCTTCAACCACACGGCGCAAACGGGGTGCGAAGGAAATCACCCGCAACACGCGCAGAACCCGCAAAGCCCGCAGAACGGACAGGCCGCCACCGCTCGGTGCGAAAGATACGGCAACCACGAGGAAATCAAAAATGTTCCAAGGTTTGAGGAAAAACCGCCACCCATAGGCGACCAGTTTTATGACCAACTCTGCCACGAAAATCCACAAACACACTGAATCAATCGCAGAGAATAAGCCACCCATGCTGGGTTCAAGTGTCTTGGATGTTTCTAACCCCAGCACAATCGCGTTGATCACGATGACGACAAGGATCGTGTTGCGCACAAAATTGGTTTCCACCAAAGCAATCAGCCTGGCCTGAATGCCCGTATTGGGCGCTGCATTTTGAGGATTTTCCATGACGCCTATATAGGCCGCACAGTGCACTGCTGCCAGATTTAATTACGCTTAAATTGTGCGACCAATTCGCAATGACCTGACCACAAAAACTGATCCACGGGCTGCACCCAATCAAGCGTGTATCCACCATCCACCAATATCCTCGCGTCCCGTGCAAAGGTAGCAGGGTTGCAGGAGACAAAGGCAATGGTTTTCACTGATGACTCTGCCAAATGCTCTGTTTGGGCGCGCGCGCCCGCGCGAGGTGGGTCAATGACGACAGCATCAAATGGGGCCAATTCGTCAGGGCGCAAAGGGTTTCGAAACAAATCGCGTGTTTTTGTTTCTACCTTTTTCAAACCAATCGCTGCCCGCCATCCTTTATCAAGCGTGGCGAGCATATCGCTTTCTGATTCAAATGCAGACACTTCTGCCGTCTTTGCCAAAGGCAAAGAAAATGTTCCGCAGCCTGAAAAAAGGTCCGCCACGTTTTTTGAGAGTCCAATACAAGATTGAACCGCCTTTACCAACGCATCTTCACCGTTTTGCGTGGCCTGCAAAAATGCCCCATTGGGGGGCGTGACCAGCGCTGATCCAAACCGTTGTTGTGCGGGCTGTCTTTCCAAAACGATTTCATCGTTCCAATAGACTCGCGAAAACCCGTGACGGTGCGCGATTTGCACCACTTCGGATTGGGCATCCCCTGTCAGGGGCACAGCATCTGTCACGCTGATATCCAACCCACCAAGGCTGGTTGTGACGGATAAGCGTACCTCACTTTTGCGGGACGCCGCCCGTTGAACGAGTTCGATTAATCCGTCAAAGCCCTTGGATATATCGGGATGCAGCAAGTGGCATTGGTTGATCTGCACAATTTGATCTGACCCCCGCATGTGAAAACCCAAGAACGCGCCACTCTTGGTACGCTTGCCCGTAAACACCGCTCGTCTGCGTGAATGTGGAGGCGAGGTGAGGATAGGCAAAACCTCTGTCGTCAAACCTTGCTTGGCCAATGCGTCCGTGACGATGGTGGTTTTCCAGTCTGCCAAGAATGCGCCATCAATGTGCTGCGTTATGCACCCGCCGCAGGTTTTAAAGTGTGAACAAGGTGCTTTGACACGATTAGGAACAGGCTCCAAAATACGTGGCTTGGCCATGCGGCCATCCACAATATCACCTTCCACACGCTCACCCGGAACCGTGTAAGGGGCAAACACCTCTGCGCCGTCCAGATACCCAATGCCATCGCCTTGCGCGCCGAGTTTTTCAATTGTGATTTCCGTCATATAAACACCAGCATTGCCGAAACCGCGAGCAAGCCCGCCATGATTGTGCGAAAATAGAACCAACGGGTCTCGTTGTTCAATAAGGCTGATAGCCATGCACCTGAATAGGTCCAAAACACACAAACGAAAAAGTTGATACAGATAAAGCCAGTGGCAACGCGCAGCGCTTCACCAAATGGGCCAAGACCGATGGAATAGCCCGACGACGCAGCCATCGCCACGGCCCAAATTTTTGGGTTCACCCATTGAAACACCATCCCTTGAACAAAACTCCATGGGCGTTCCTGATTTCGATTTTGCTGCGATGTTTTGGGAAATAGCAGGCGGTAGGCCATCCACATGATCCACACAAAAGATACGCATCGCAGGGCAAAACCCAATTGTGGTTGGGACGTGATCAGCGCTCCAATGCCCAACCCACATACTCCGCCAATCACGCCAGTTCCGATTACGACACCCAGCAGATGTGGCCACGTCGCTTTGACTCCGAACCGTGCGCCCGAAGCTGTCAGCATGACAACATTCGGTCCTGGGCTGAACAGGCCAGCGATCAAAAAGGTGATTAAAGGGCTGAACATGAAGACAGCAGAGCCGCTTTGGGTTTGGTGAAATTGGACTGAACCCAATCCTGCTCCATGGCACGCAATGCGTCGCCAATGGCTTTGCCAGTCACTACCGCTGGAAGGTCACTGGACTTCACTGGGAAAACCGCTGCGGCGCCTTTTTCAATGTCGTCCAAAGTGTTTGGAGCCAAGGGCATCGGCAGGCTCGCAGCGGTAATCAGTGCAACATCCAACGCGGTTTCTCGACCAAACAGATACCCATTTTGAAGGGGCGTTGCGCCCTTTGACATGGCTTTGGCATAGTGCGCGATCCGCTTTGCTTCGGGTTTGGACAAACGTAAGTTGTCAGCAGTGGCTTCACCGCCCAAGGAAATGAGCCGCCGCATTGGGTCAGGCGACAAACCTGTCGTGTCTTCGAGCAGAGTCAAAGGACCAAGTGCACGCGCCGAACTGCCGGGAAGGATGTGGAAAAGCACGCCGCAGACCTCCATCGTTGCAATGGTTTGCACGGGATCAGGCATGGAGAGGATCTTTTTCATCTCTGCACCGATCCGCTCTTTAGAGATCAGAGACAGGCCATCAACATTTGCGGAAATCGCCGCCAAGGCCTCCGCATCCATACCTGCATCCAAATCTCCATAACCAGCATGGAACCGAAAATACCGTAGAATGCGCAAGTAATCTTCTTGAATGCGGGCATTGGCATCGTCGATAAAACGCACCTTGCGGAGCTGTAAATCGGGCAGGCCATTCAATGGATCAACAACCGTCCCGTCCCGCGATACATAAAGCGCATTCATGGTAAAATCGCGCCGTCGTGCGTCGTCTTCTATGTCATCTGAAAATTCAACAACGGCGCGACGGCCATGGGTTTCAACATCTTTGCGAAAGCTCGTGACTTCAAACGTGTTTGACCCAACGAGGATGGTAATTGTCCCGTGGTCAATCCCTGTGGGAATGCTCTTGAAACCTGCGTCTTCTGCCACTTTGATCGTTTCATCGGGTCGGGCTGATGTGGACATATCGAAATCTGTCGCGGCCTTGCCAAGCAGCGCATTGCGCACACATCCACCAACGCCGTAAATTTGATACCCATGTTCTTCGAACGCATCAAACAGGCGTTGTACGTCAGGGTTCTTGATCCAGTCAGCTGTCAGTTTCATGTGTTTGTTCTAAGCGATCTGCAAACATTCGCAACATGCGTGCCGTTGCACCCCAGATGTAATAGGGGCCGTAGGGCACAACATAATACCGCCGCGGCTTTCCCATCCATTTGCGGCCTTCAATGAAATAATTCGCGGGGTTCAAGACATGGGCCAACGGAACAGAGAAGACTTCTTCAACCTCTCCCGGGTCAGAAACAGAGGAAAACCCTGCGTCTACTCTGGCAACAAAAGGCTGTACCTCGAACCCTGTTATGGTGCGGTGGTGTGGCAAGTGACCGATGATCTTGGCCTGATTGGACCGCAGCCCAATCTCTTCATACGCTTCACGATAAGCAGCCGCTTTGACAGATGCATCTGTTGCGTCGACCTTACCGCCCGGAAAAGCAATTTGCCCTGGATGGTGTTTTAAATGGGCCGCACGTTTGGTCAGAACAAGCCTCAAACCGTTTGGACTGTCGAGCACGGGCAACATCACCGCTGCAGGTTTGTAGATTGCGCCCGATACGGGTTTATCTGCGTTCAGATCAAAATCCGAAGATACGAGTTGCCCCGTATCCCCGTTTGTCGCGCGCGCGATCAGATCAAAGGTTGCAT
>CAYWIR010000206.1:0-5273 GCA_964458375.1 uncultured Neptunicoccus sp. | reverse complement strand
CGGGTTATGGCCTGCGAGCGAGGCACATCGTTTGGATATAACACGCTGATCGCGGATATGCGCGGCCTGCCGCAAATGGCAGCCACTGGGCATCCCGTTGTGATGGATGCGACCCATTCTGTGCAACAGCCAGGTGGCAAAGGCGGATCAAGTGGGGGACAACGCGAATTTGCCCCCCTTATGGCGCGCTGTGCGGTGAGCACTGGGATTGCAGGTCTGTTTATGGAAACCCATGAAGATCCGGATAACGCCCCATCCGATGGGCCAAATATGGTGCCCCTTGATAAAATGCGCAGCGTGATGGAAAGCCTGATGGCGTTTGATCGCCTTGCGAAGTCAGATCCGTTTAGATTGTAAGTTTGGAGTAACAAGATGACTAAACCAGCGCCAACAGTAAGCCAAAACACGTGGGAATTTCTGCGCGATGCGATGATTACACCCACAGGGTTTCGCGAGTATGACGCGCGGTGGAAATATCCAGATGATATCAACCTGCCCGGCATTACCGCGCTTGGCATGGGGCTTGGCACACAAATGTACGCTGAGGGCATTGAGCCTGTGATCGCCGTTGGCAATGATTACCGCGAGTATTCGCTGGCCGTGAAGAACGCCTTGATGCTTGGTCTGATGCAAGCAGGGATCAAGGTGCGAGATATCGGCCCAGCCGTGTCGCCTATGGCGTATTTTTCCCAGTTTCATTTGGACGCCCCAGCGGTTGCGATGGTTACGGCCAGCCACAATCCAAATGGCTGGACAGGTGTGAAGATGGGCTTTCAACGTCCGTTGACCCACGGACCAGATGAGATGAACCAGCTGCGCGATATCGTGTTGAATGGCGAACAAGTGGCCCGTGCTGGCGGCAGCTATGAGTTCGTTGAAGGGGTGCGCGAAGCCTATATCGATGATCTGTGCGGTGATTTCAAAATGACCCGCAAGCTGCGCGTGGTTTGCGCCACAGGCAATGGCACCGCGAGCGCATTTGCACCTGAGATTTTGGAGCGCATCGGGGTTGAAGTGATCCCGTCACACAACACGCTTGATTATTCCTTCCCCCATTACAACCCGAACCCCGAAGCCATGGAAATGCTGCACGATATGTCCGCATCTGTGAAAGACTCGGGCGCGGATTTGGCGCTGGGTTTTGATGGCGATGGCGATCGCTGTGGTGTGGTGGATGATGAGGGCGAAGAGATTTTCGCGGATAAAGTCGGTGTCATCATGGCGCGGGACCTGTCGAAACTTTATCCGAACTCTACTTTTGTGGCCGATGTGAAATCCACGGGCCTGTTTGCGTCTGATCCCGAACTCAAACGATTGGGTGCGAAAGCGGATTATTGGAAGACAGGGCACAGCCATATGAAACGCCGTGTCCATGAATTGGGTGCGTTGGCTGGGTTTGAAAAATCGGGCCACTACTTCCTCGCAGAACCTGTGGGGCGTGGGTACGATTGTGGTATGCGGGTGGCGGTTGAGATGTGTAAACTGCTGGATCGCAACCCAGATATGTCCATGGCGGATTTGCGCAAAGCATTGCCAGTGACCTATGCCACGCCAACCATGTCGCCCTACTGTGCGGATGAGGAAAAATACACTGTTCTGGAGCGCTTGGTTGAAAAGATGGTTCAGCTTGGCAAAGACGGTGGCAGCCTGGGCGGACAAAAGATCGACAGCGTTGTGACAGTGAATGGCGCGCGCGTGATGTTGGAAAATGGTGGTTGGGGGCTGGTGCGTGCCAGCTCTAATACGCCCAATCTGGTGGTTGTTTGCGAAAGCCCTGAAAGCGACGCTGAAATGCGGGCAATTTTTGCCGATGTGGACAAAGTGATCCGCACAGAGCCGCTGGTGGGGGAATACGACCAGACGCTGTAACCTGCGATGGAGCGTGGGCAAAAGAAACCGCTTTATCGCAAGGTGAACACCCGCACCCATGGCGTGCGTCATGGCAATGGCGGCAAAGCAAAGTGGGATCGGCGCACAAAGCCTGAAAACAACCGCGATTACCTTGGCGGCTCAATGCACTCTACCCATCAGCATGGGTTGGATTACACACCTTTGTTTCGGTTTCTGATCAGCCGCGTGGGCAAACCATGGGAGGCAACCCATTCGGAAGCGGTTGCACGGCTGGACACGCCTGACCCGATTTTCTGGCTGGTGGCAAGGCATGAAGACGATGAACGGCCTTTTGTACGCGCAGGACAAAGCAGTTATTTCAGTGGCTTACGTGTGGATGCCGATGGTGTTTTGGTCAAGGTGGACCCCGACGTGGATGAAACATCAATCGCGCCCTTCTGTTCCTGCTGCACGCACACCTTCAACGGAACGCGGTTCACACAGAAATTCGTGGGGTGATCGGCGTTCAAGGCTCTTGAACCTGACGCTTGGGGCGTTAGAGTTGCGTATCTTTACTGAATTACGTTGATCTAATGCGCATTTTCTTTCTTCTTCTTGCCCTGTCCTTTGGGTTTTCCCCCGTATCTGCTCAGACAGAAACCGAACCCGCGGCTGGCACAATCGCGGTTGAGGACAGTGCGGAAACCGATGCGGCCATCGCCGTGCGTATTCGTGAAATTCTGGAAGAATTGGGGGATTACAAAGACGTCACCGTGACCGTCAGCAATGGTATTGTGTCGCTGCGCGGCACAACATTGGATGTGGCGTCTATTGCCAAGTTGGAAGAGCTTGTTGCCCGTGTTGAAGGCGTTGTGGCCGTTGATAACAATGTCCAAGAAAGCACCGATTTGGTAGAGCGTTTGGACCCGCTGATGGATCGCTTTATGGATCGCATCTTGCGGATGATCGCCTATCTGCCGCTTTTGTTGGTGGCGCTTGCTGCGTTTGTCATCGTGGCAGCCATTGGGTTTGTCATCACACGTTGGAAGCAACCTTGGGACCGTTTGGCCCCAAACATGTTTATCGCTGATATTTACCGCATGATCCTGCGGCTTGGCTTTATCATTGCAGGGGTCGTTGTTGCGCTGGATATTTTGAACGCAACGGCGTTGCTGTCCACCATTCTGGGCGCGGCAGGGATTATTGGTTTGGCCATTGGTTTTGCTGTGCGCGACACGGTCGAGAATTTTATCGCCTCTATTATGTTGTCCATTCGACAACCGTTTCGGCCCAATGACAGCATCGAAATAAACGGGGATGAGGGCATGGTGATCCGCCTGACAAGCCGTGCGACGATCCTTTTGTCTTTTGATGGCAATCACATACGCATCCCCAATGCCACCGTCTTTAAAAGCCGCATTGTGAATTACACGCGCAATGAAGAACGGCGGTTTTTGATCGACTTTGGTGTGGCGGGTGACACTGACCTTACGTCAGCCAGAGAGGTGGCCTTGAATGCGCTTAACGAGCTCCCATTTGTGATTGACACGCCAGCAGCCAACGCATGGGTTCAGGGGCTCGGAGATAGCACCATTACCCTGCGTTGCGCCGGGTGGATTAACCAACGCAACACATCATTGGCGCTTGCTAAGGGGCAAGCGATTGAGGCGGTCAAACTGGCGTTGGAGGCCGCTGGCGTAGACATGCCAGAACCGACGTATCGTTTGGCAACCCAACTGCCTGTTGTGGAAAAACCAGCCAAGAAGAAGAAAAAGAAGCAAAAAGAAGCGGTTGTTTTGGAAGAGGTAAAGGCAGATGTCGCGCTTGATCAGATTATCGAAGATGAGCGCAACGATCTTCACAACGAGGATTTGTTGACGGAAGCCGCCCCTGAAGAGTGATCAGACCGCTTGGCCCGCGGCCCAGCCCGAGGACCAAGCCCATTGGAAGTTGTAGCCCCCGAGCCAACCTGTAACGTCCACCACTTCGCCAATGAAAAACAGGCCTGGCACAGATTTTGCCATCATCGTTTTCGCATCAAGTGCATTGGTGTCCACACCGCCAAGAGTGACTTCGGCTGTGCGATAGCCTTCTGAGCCAACTGGTTTGATTTGCCAGTCGTGCACGCGGTTGTGCAGGGTTTGGAGCGCTTTGTCCGACTGATCCGCCAAATTGCCCTTAAGCCCCGTGTCCTGCGCCACTTGATCAGCCAGACGGGAGGGCAGTATGGTTGACAGAGCCTTAGGCAGCGAAACGCGGCCTGCGGTTTGCCGTGCATTTTTCAGCGTTGTCAGCGTGTTTTGACCCGTAGCAAGGTCGATGCTGATCCCCTGCCCTTCGTGCCAATAAGAAGATATTTGCAGGATCGACGGACCAGACAGCCCGCGATGCGTGAACAGTAGGCCTTCTTCAAAGCTGATCCCATCACGCCGCACACTGGCTGTCACGCTGATCCCTGCAAGGGGTTTGGTTTTGGCGAGATCTTGTTCGGCAAAGGTCAGCGGGACAAGCGCGGGGCGTGTTTCGATAAGAGGAAGATCGAACTGTTTGGCAATGGTATACCCCCACCCTGTTGCGCCCATTTTAGGGATGGATTTGCCGCCCGTTGCGATTACAACTGCGTCGGCTGTGATCTGACTGCTCGAAAGGGTCAGATCGAAGTGGTCCGATTTTGTAAGGGACTCGACGCTTGTGTTCATGCGGATTTCAACGCCCGCCTTGCGTGCCTCAGTCAACAGCATGGTGATGATGTCTTTGGCCGAGGAATCACAAAACAATTGGCCCAGTGTTTTTTCATGGTACGGGATGTTGTGGGCCGTAACCATGTCGATGAAATCAAACTGCGTGTAGCGGTTTAGAGCAGATTTCGCGAAATGCGGGTTTTGCGAGAGAAACCGATCTGGCTGAATGTTAAGGTTGGTGAAGTTGCAGCGCCCGCCCCCAGATATGCGGATTTTTTCGGCGGGTTTGGCAGAATGATCAAGCAACAACACGCTGCGACCCCGACGCCCCGCTTCAATCGCGCACATCAGGCCCGCGGCCCCTGCCCCAACAATGCAAACGTCCCAATGCTTCATCCCTTCCGCATAGGTGGCGGTGCCTGCGCTGACAACCAAAATTTGTGCGATTTTGGACTTGCAGCATCAGAAATGGACCGCTAAATACACCGACAGTTGGGACGTGGCCTAATGGCAGGGCAACGCTTTTTGGTAGCGCAGATTGTAGGTTCGAATCCTACCGTCCCAGCCAAACATTTTCGCAAATCGAGATGCAGTTGGGTACGTGTGGTGTAACCGCGTGTAATCAATGGGGTATGCGGTGTGTCGTAGCCCTCTAATACAGAGTCAGACATCCTAAGTGAGAAATCTCAAGGCAATGGTGCAGGAATTGGGGGCTATGCACATTCTGAGACTGAGCGGCGAAAGTTACTGGCTTAATCAGAG
>CAYWIR010000205.1:0-5284 GCA_964458375.1 uncultured Neptunicoccus sp. | reverse complement strand
GGCGATGATATGGTGGCACTTAGATTGCCGTTTACAGGGGTCACTGTCATGGGATTGTCCTTCGTAATCTTGATCAGAACCTAACGCCCAGCCCTTGACGGCGCAATGCGCATAACCGATAGGGGCGGCATGGCTACACCACCGATCCTTACCCTCTCTGATATTATGCTGACCTTTGGCGGCAACCCTTTGTTTGATGGCGTCAATGCCACGGTTCACGAAGGGGCACGAACCTGTCTTGTCGGACGCAACGGATCGGGCAAATCGACCCTGCTAAAGGTCATCGCTGGCATGGTGGAACCCGATGCGGGCAATCGCTTTGTACAACCTGGCATGTCAGTGGGGTACATGGATCAGCATCCTGATCTGTCTGATTTCGCAACCCTTGGCGATTTTGCTATGTCTGGCTTGCAACAGGGTGAGGAATATAAGGTTGAAATGGCCGCCGAAGGGTTAAAATTGAACCCCGATCAGGAACCACAATCCGCATCAGGCGGGGAACGGCGGCGCGCAGCACTTGCCAAAATTCTCGCTGAAGCGCCTGATCTGATGCTGCTGGACGAGCCGACAAACCACCTCGATATCGAAGCCATCGCGTGGCTGGAAGATCACCTGCGCCAAACCCGTGATGCGTTTATTTTGATTTCGCACGACCGCGCCTTTTTGCGGTCGCTGACACGTGACACGATGTGGGTGGATCGCGGTGTGGTGCGTCAAAACCCCAAAGGTTTTGAAGGGTTTGAAGAATGGCGTGACAAAACCTTCGAAGAAGAAGACATGCAGCGCCATAAACTGAACCGTTTGATTAAGGCCGAGGCTCGATGGGCGGTTGAAGGCATTTCTGCGCGGCGTAAACGCAACCAAGGCCGCGTGCGTCGTTTACAAGACCTGAAATCGGAACGTGGCGCACAAATCAAACGTGCTGGTCCTGCCGCGATGGCCTTTGACAGCGGGCAAAAATCGGGCAAACGGGTTATTGAAGCCACGGATATTTCCAAGACTTTTGGTGGTAAATCTATCGTATCCGATTTCTCTATCCGCATTGGTCGGGGGGAACGGATTGCGTTGATCGGTCCGAACGGTGTTGGCAAAACCACGCTTCTGAACATGTTAACGGGGGCGCTTGAATCGGATACGGGTTCGGTAAAACTTGGCACAAACATTCTGCCTGCGATTTTTGATCAAAATCGCAGCGCGCTTGATCCTAAAGTGACCCTTTGGGACAGCCTGACCGAAGACAAAGAGCTGGGTGTGTCTGGTCAAAACGACCAAATTATGGTGCGCGGCACACCAAAACACGTTGTTGGCTACCTCAAAGAGTTTCTGTTTAATGAAAACCAAGCGCGTGGCCCAGTTTCAGCCCTGTCAGGCGGCGAAAAAGCCCGCTTGCTGTTGGCGCGGTTGATGGCCAAGGAATCCAATCTTTTGGTCCTTGATGAACCGACCAACGATCTTGATGTAGAAACGCTCGACCTGTTGCAAGAAATCCTTGATGATTATGATGGCACTGTGCTGCTTGTCAGCCACGACCGTGATTTTCTAGACCGTGTCGCCACGACTTCTATCGTTATGGAAGGGGACGGTGTCGCCACGATCTATGCTGGTGGTTGGTCTGATTATCAGGCACAGCGTAAAGCCACTGCGAAGGCGGAAAAATCCGCTTCAAAACCTGCGAAATCAACCGCGCCACAGGAAAAGCCCAAAGCCCAGCCGCAAAAGATGTCTTTCAAAGAAGAACACCGTCTTAAAGAACTGCCAGCAGTGATGGAACGCCTAGAGGCCGAGATCGCTAAATTAACTGAATACTTGTCAGACCCCGATCTTTACACCGCGGCACCCGTGAAATTCCAAAAAGCCACCGAAGCCTTGACGGAACGCCAAGACGCGCTCGAGGGCGCAGAACTAGAATGGCTCGAACTTGAAGAAAAAGCGGCGTCTTAAAGGGGCTGTTTCAACCCAGCCGTGCTTCATCGGCCAAATGTTGTGCTACTTCTAAGGCAAAATAGCTGAGTATTCCTGAACACCCAGCCCGTTTGAACGCCAATAGGCTCTCAAGCATTGCTTTTTCGCGGTCAATCCAGCCGTTTTGCCCTGCAGCCGAAATCATCGCGTATTCCCCTGACACTTGATAGGCGTACGTCGGCACACCGAAATCGGATGATACGCGCTGGCAAATATCCAAATATGGCATCCCTGGCTTTACCATGACCATATCCGCGCCTTCGTCTAAATCCCGCGCGACCATGCGCATGGCCTCATCTGTGTTGCCCGCATCCAATTGGTACGTCTTCTTGTCGCCTTTCAACGCTCCAGACGCGCCTACCGCATCGCGAAACGGCCCATAAAACGCCGAAGCATACTTGGCAGAGTACGCCATAATAGCCGTATCTGGAAAATCGCTCTGCTCTAGGGCACGGCGCATAACGCCAACGCGGCCATCCATCATATCAGAGGGCCCTAGAATATCCGCACCTGCTTCGGCTTGAACCAAAGTTTGCTTTTCAAGCGCCATCAATGTTTCATCGTTTAGGATAACACCATCGCGCACGATGCCGTCATGTCCGTCAGAATTATACGGATCAAGTGCCACGTCCAACATCACCCCAATATCTGGAACCTGTTCTTTAATCGCCCGTGTTGCGCGGTTCACAAGGTTTTCAGGGTTCCATGCTTCCTCAGCCCCGGGTGTTTTGATCGATGGGTCGGTGTAAGGGAACACGGCAATAACAGGTATGCCCAAGTTCGCAGCATCGTTTGCGGCCTCAACGGCCCGTGACACGCTCAAGCGGTTCACACCTGGCATGCTGTCTATGGGCTCAACCACATCATCGCCTTCACGTACAAAAATTGGCCAGATCAAATCATTCACCGACAATTCGTTTTCGCGGGTTAAATCCCGCATCCAATCTGTGCGGCGCGTGCGCCGTGGACGTGCGATAGGAAAGGGGGCTGGGGTCTGAACCATTGTGATCACCTTGCTGTCTTCATGCCTAAATGCGCCATAAATCCCCGAAACTTCAATTGGAATCTTTTGATTAATGATTTACCAACCGCAAAACGGAACGGCAAAGGAACCCAAATGGAAGGGTTTTACGAAGAGGTTATCAGCTCGCGCAGCTTTGCCAGTATTTGGTATTGGGTTGTGTTTGCCGTGGTGTGGACCCGCACAACACACTGGACACTTGGCGTGCCTTACGAAGATGCTCGCAATGCTAAGGCCTTGGGCGGGCAGCATGCTGATGATTTTGAGATTCAGATCGATATCAACATTCGTAAAACTCTGCAGTTGTTTGAACAGAACGGCGTTTTCTTAACGACTTGCTCCGCCTTTTTGCTGGGTACGGTGTTCACGCTTGCGTTCTACTTTAACATTCAAATGATGCAGGCGGTCTTTTTGCTGGTGTTTCCACTGACCATTGTGTCGGCTTTGTCCATTCATTTGGCCCAACGCTTGCGCAGCGAGGCTTTGCAAGGGGATGCGCTGGTCAACGCCTATGTCTGGCACCGCCGTATCAAACAGGGGATCGGGGCATTTGCGATCTTTTTTGCAGCGTTTTGGGGGGTCTCGCAAACTTTGTTCAGCCCCTACGCAAACGCATTTTAACGGCCCTTGCCGCGCCCACGCCCTTGCGCTAAATCCGCCTAATGGCAGAGCAGTTTAACAAAAATCACAGCACCATTGGCGGTGCGCCCGAAGGCTTTGATGCACATCTGTTGGCGCAAGCAGTCGCCAAAACAGGTGGGCCGATTTTGCACATTGCGCGGGATGACAACCGTTTGGCTGCAACCCAAACAGCGTTGCGGTTTTTTGCGCCCAGCGTTCCTGTATTCGTGTTTCCTGCTTGGGATTGTTTGCCTTACGATCGCGTTTCACCCAACGCCGAGGTGTCAGCGGCCCGCATGGCTGTGCTGGCAACGCTAGCTGCTGGATTTGACAAACCTTTTATCCTGCTGACGACGATTAACGCTGCAACACAAAGGTTGCCCGCGCGTGAAACGTTAAAGTCAGCCAGCTTTACCGCCGAAGTTGGCCGCCAAATTAACGAAAAAGCACTGCGTGAATTCTTCACCCGAATGGGTTTTGTCCAAGCCCCCACCGTAACAGAGCCCGGCGATTATGCGGTACGGGGTGGCTTGATTGATGTTTACCCCCCTGGGGAAGGCGGACCTGTTCGCTTGGATTTGTTTGGCGATGTGCTTGACGGCGCGCGACGGTTTGATCCTGCCACACAGCGGACAACGGAAAAGCTCCAACGGCTCGAACTTGCGCCAGTGTCCGAAGTGATCCTCGATGAGGCATCAATCCAACGCTTTCGTCAGAACTATCGCGTTGAATTTGGAGCCGCTGGCACAGACGATCCATTGTACGAAGCCGTGTCCGCAGGGCGTAAGCACCAAGGCATTGAACATTGGGCGCCGTTTTTTCACGATAAAATGGACACGCTTTTTGATTATTTGCCCAACGCAGATGTATTTTTGGATGATCGCACGACGCAAGCGCGGATCGCCCGTTGGGACAGTATTGCGGATCAATACGATGCACGTGATGAGGCTTTAAAAAATAAAGCGAGAATGGATAGCGTTTATAAACCCTGTCCACCAGACCTATTGTATTTGAACGATGATGCCTTCATGGCGGAAATCGCTGATCGTACGGTAAAGACGTTTTCTGTTTTACAACAAGGCACTGGCCCTAATACAACAGATGCCGGTGGGCGATTGGGCCGATCTTTTGCGCCAGAACGGCAACAGGAAAACATCAGCCTGTTTGCGACCTTTGCAGATCACATCAAGACCAAGCAGCGCGATGGCAATGTCGTTGTGGCGAGCTTTTCTGAAGGTGCGCGCGAACGGTTGTCTGGTCTCTTGCAAGACCAAGAGGTAACAGGCACCGAAATCGCAACCTTTGCGGACATTCAAGATGCCAACAGCGTCAATCTTGCCGTTTGGCCACTGGATCAAGGCTTCACCGCCAAAGGTGTCACGGTCATTTCAGAACAAGATGTTCTGGGCGACCGACTTATTCGCGCTCCACGTAAAAAACGACGCGCTGAGAACTTCCTGACAGAAGCGCAAAGTCTGTCCCCTGGTGATTTGGTCGTTCACCTCGATCATGGGATCGGGCGTTACAAGGGGCTTGAAACCGTTACGGCTGCTGGTGCGCCGCATGATTGCATTTTGCTGGAATATGCAAACAACGACCGCCTCTATCTGCCAGTGGAAAATATCGAACTTCTGTCGCGTTATGGACATGAAGAGGGATTGCTTGATCGTCTTGGTGGCG
>CAYWIR010000204.1:0-5313 GCA_964458375.1 uncultured Neptunicoccus sp. | reverse complement strand
CTGGGTGCGATTATTGAAGCGAGCCATGACGATAAGGGCATCATTTGGCCCGAAGGCGTGACGCCGTATCATGTTGGGATCGTGAACCTAAAGCAGGGTGACGAAGAAGCCGATGCGGCTTGTGAAGCGCTTTACAAAGAGTTCACGGCGGCGGGCTTGGAGCCTTTGTATGATGATCGCAAAGAACGTGCAGGCGGCAAGTTCGCAACAATGGATTTGATTGGATTGCCTTGGCGTATTACAGTGGGTCCAAGAGGTTTGAAAAACGGTGTGGTCGAGCTCACTTCGCGTAAGACGGGGGACAGCGTCGAGATGACACCAGCAGAGGCAGTGGCCCGTGTGAAAGAGATTTACGCGAGCCTGTAAACTGCCAACAAAGGCAGGCAGCCCATGGGGCAGATTATAAACGTAAGCGGCGGGGCAGTGATGCTGATCGCCGCGTCACAGTTTCCTGAATATTCGCAGCAATATGTGCAGCGGTTGGGTGGTGCTGTGGACGAGTTGCGCCTTGTGGCGGCTGATTTTGATGCGTCTGCGCAGGGCGTTGGTATGACCCGCGAAGAGGCGCTTGGCTCTATGACGGGCAATGCGTTTCAAGAAGCACGTCGCGCGGATATGACCCGCAGTTTCACACGGTTGGATCGGTTGGAGCGGGATCTGGTCGCGCTTGAAGGGGCCAACGCTTTTTCACGATTGCGCCATGTGGCGAAGTTGTCTGACAAAGGCATTGCAGCGCGTGCATTCGAAGCGTATCGCCCTGCTGTACCTGTTACATTTGACGGGTTTATATTCGCCATCGGTGGTTTTTTAACTGGGTTTGGGGCGTTGCGTGGTATCACGGCGATGCTGCGACGCAGACGCCAACCTTTGAAGGAAGTAGACGCATGAGCACGACAGCGCCTTTTGCCCGATTTGAATGGATGATCGCTTGGCGGTACTTGCGGGCCAAACGCCGTGAAGGCGGTGTGTCGGTGATGACGTGGATTTCGCTGATTGGGATCACGTTGGCGGTGTTCGCGCTGATCGCAACATTGGCCGTGCGCACTGGGTTTCGAGTGGAGTTCACAAACACCATTTTGGGCGCGAATGCTCATGCAACGGTGTATGTGTCACCCCATTTGAATGCAGAGGGGCAGACTGTCACAACCTTTAGCGATTATGACAAAACGGCCCAAGCCCTGCGGGCGGTGCCAGGGGTTGAACGGGCTGCGCCGATTGTGAACGGGCAGGTGATGGCATCCGCCAACGGGCGCAACACGGGCGTACAGGTGTTGGGGCAGCGATACGAAGATGTGTTGGGCATTCCATTGATTGTGGAGCCTGAAACGCAGCTTGGGAATTTGGACAACTATGCCAAAGGCGTTGCCATTGGCACAGGTATTGCACGGGAATTGAACCTTGCGTTGGGGGATAAGATCACCCTGATCTCCCCTGATGGTATTAAAACCGCCTTTGGCACGAGCCCGCGGGTTGGGTCCTATGAGATCGTTTATATTTTTGGTGTAGGGCGCTGGGATATCGATAAAACACGGGTCTATATGCCGCTGGCCGAAGCGCAGAACTTTTTCAATCGCGATGGTGTCGTGGATGAGTTTGAAGTGATGATCGGAGACCCTGATCGGGTGGATGACATTACGGATCAACTGACGCTGGCATCGGGGCCAAATTCGCTGGTTTGGACGTGGAAGAATGCGTCTGGTGGTTTTTTGCGGGCGTTGGAGATGGAAGACAACATCATGTTTATTATCCTGTCCATTCTGGTGCTGATTGCGTCGATGAACATTGTGTCGGGCCTGATTATGTTGGTGAAGAACAAGGGCCGTGATGTGGGGATTTTGCGCACCATGGGGCTGACGCAGGGGTCAATTTTGCGGGTGTTCTTTATTTGTGGAGCATCTACGGGATTGGTTGGAACGGCTGTTGGTGTGATCCTTGGCTGCCTATTTGCGATATATATTGATCCGATCTTTGGGTTTGTGAACGCTATGGCGGGGGGTGGTGTTTGGGACCCAAGCACGCGGTTGTTGTCGCATTTGCCTGCCAAGCTGGAACTGGGCGACGTGTTGAGCGCGGTGAGTTTGTCGCTGTTCCTGTCTTTCGTGGTGACGATTTTCCCCGCAAGGCGTGCCGCGAAGATGAACCCAGTTGAGGCGCTGCGCTATGAATAGAGCGATGTATCCAGATCAGATGAATGCTTTTACAATTATTGCTGTGGGCAACCAAGTTTGCCCTTTTGTTGAGGCGTTGCGCTATGAGTGATGCGTTAAAGCTAAGCGGCATTACCAAGGGTTATAACCTTGGCACGCCGACCGAAGTGAAGGTGCTGAACGGTGTGGATTTCACGCTCGCCAGTGGTGAAGTTGTGGCCATGGTTGCCCCGTCTGGTGCAGGGAAATCAACGCTGCTGCATATTGCAGGTCTGCTCGACACCCCTGATGAAGGGTCTGTGGAAATTGGTGGGCAAGCGGTTGGCAGTGGTGATCGGGCGCGGACGCGGTTGCGGCGGCAAGATGTTGGGTTTGTGTATCAGTTCCATCATCTGTTGCAGGAGTTCACGGCGCTGGAAAATGTGGTTTTGCCGCAATTGGCAAACGGCGTGTCTCAGCGCGCAGCGAAGGCCCATGCGACAGAGCTGATGGAAACCGTTGGTCTGTCTGATCGTATTCATCATCGCCCTGCGGAATTGTCAGGCGGGGAACAACAGCGCGTTGCGTTTTGTCGCGCTTTGGCAAACAAACCTGCGATTCTGTTGGCGGATGAGCCGACGGGGAACCTTGATCCCGGAACATCTGACACGGTGTTTGAAGCTCTTATGGCTTTGGTTCGGGCATCGGGCATGTCCGCGCTGATCGCGACCCATAACCTTGAGCTGGCCGCGCGAATGGATCGCATGGTGCGTCTTGATGCGGGTGTGTTGTCTAACGGCTAGGGCGATCGGCTCACTGTTACACTTTATGCAACGTAGCGTTCCTAAGCGTTTTGGCCTCGCCATTCCTGTGTGACAGGCGTAGGGGTCTTTTATGCAAAACACCGTTGTAAAAGTTCTCGATGCTCATAGCTTGCCTGTTTGGCGGCGACCTTGGGTGTTGTTGGGGGTGATGGCCTTTGTCATGCCGCTGGCGTTTTCGACGTGGCTGGCCCTGTTGAACAACTTTGTCATTGAAGTGGCTGATTTTGACGGCAGCGACATTGGGTGGCTGCATTCGATCCGCGAAATCCCAGGGTTTTTGGCGGTCGGCGTAATTTACGTGTTGTGGTACGTGCGCGAACAGGCGCTGGCGGTGGTGTCCTTGCTGTTGCTGGGTGTCACGGTTGCGGTGACGGCGTGGTTTCCGACCTTTGGCGGGTTGTTGATTACAACGTTGATTGGGTCCATTGGGCTTCATTATTATGAAACTGTTAAAATGTCGCTGGAATTGCAATGGATTAGCAAGGATCGTGCGCCACAAGTGCTCGGGTGGTATGTGGCTGTTGGGTCAGGGGCAAGCCTGTTTGCCTATGGCGGGATCATGCTGGCGTGGGACGTTTTGGGCTGGGATTACAACACGGTCTATATGGCAGGTGGCGGGCTGGCGGTTGTGCTGACACTGTTCTGTTGGTTTGCCTACCCAACGTTTGAAGCGCCTGTGAAACAGAACACAAAGATGGTGTTTCGCACGCGGTATTGGCTGTATTATTCCTTGCAGGCGGCATCGGGTGCGCGGCGACAGATTTTCATGGTGTTTGCTGCCTTTATGATGGTGGAACGCTTTGGTTTTGAAGTGCATGAAGTGACGGCGCTGTTCCTGATCAACTATGTTGCGAATATGATTTTTGCGCCTTTGATGGGGGGCTTTGTGACCCGTGTCGGAGAGCGCAATGCATTGGCGTTTGAATATACGGGGCTGATTATTGTGTTCTGCGCCTATGGTGGGATTTACATGTTTGGTTGGGGCGTTTTGGTAGCGTCCGTCCTTTATGTGATTGACCATTTGTTCTTTGCGCTGGCGTTTGCGCAAAAGACCTATTTCCAGAAGATTGCGGACCCTGCGGATATTGCGCCCACGGCGGCGGTGGCCTTTACGATCAACCATGTGGGTGCGGTCTTGTTGCCCCCAGTGCTCGGGTATTTGTGGCTGCAATCCCCTGCGGCGGTGTTTGTGTTTGCAGCAAGTGTGGCCTGTATTTCCTTGGCGCTTGCGTTGATGATCCCGCGCCACCCTGTTCCGGGTCAGGAAACTGTGTTTTCGCGCCGCTTGGTTACGGAGTCTGGCGCATAGATGGCTGACATGAGTAACAAAGCGCGATTCCTGACGGGATCAACGATGCGCCATGTGGTGGTGATGACGCTGACTGGGTCTCTGGGCCTTGTGTTCATGTTCTTGGTTGATGTGACGACCCTGTTTTGGGTCAGTCGGCTAGGGGATGAAGGGCTGCTTGCGGCGCTTGGCTTTGGCTGGACCATTCAGTTTTTCACAATCTCCACTGGGATCGGGTTGATGATTGCCAGTATGGCGCTGGTGTCAAAATCCATAGGGCAGGGCAATCTGGAATTGGCGCGACAACAGACAACGTCTGCCGCGCTTTATACCTTTGTGTTTCAATTGTTTACTGCGGCAGTGGTTGTGGTGTTTCGGCGGGAAATTCTGGCCTTTGCAGGTGCAGAAGGGCAAACGCTGGAAGATGCCGCCTTTTTCTTGCTGATTTCGGTTCCGAGCTTGCCGTTTATGGCGCTTGGGATGGTTGGGTCTGCGGTGCTGCGGTCCATCGGGGATGCGGTTCGCTCTATGTCTGTCACTATGTCGGCAGGGTTGGTGGCGATGGTGGTGGACCCGCTGTTTATCCTAGGCTTTGGCTGGGGATTTGAAGGGGCTGCCTGGGGCATTGTGGTGTCGCGCACTGTGTCGGCGATCCTGTCGGTTTGGTTTGTGGTGCGGGTGCATGACATGGTTGGGCCTGTCACGCGCGAGGCATTGCGCAATCTGTTTAAACCGTTTCTGGCCATTGCGATCCCTGCGGTGATGACACAGCTTTCGACGCCGTTTGGGAATTACATCCTGACCAAGGTTATCAGCGTTTATGGAGATGCCGCAGTGGCAGGTTGGGCCGTGGTAAGCCGCGTTGCCGTGTTGGCATTTGGCGGTATCTTTTCACTGTCGGGTGCGATCGGCGGGATTGTAGGCCAGAATTTTGGCGCGGGGCAGATGGAGCGTGTGAAGCAGACCTATAAAGATGCGCTGATCTTTTGTGCGATCTATACGGTGCTGTCTTGGGGCATTTTGGCGCTGTTGCGGAACCCTGTGGCGGGGCTGTTCGGATTGGACGGGCTGTCGC
>CAYWIR010000203.1:0-5313 GCA_964458375.1 uncultured Neptunicoccus sp. | reverse complement strand
GTGAAATGTGACAGCGGTAACATTAAACTGCCTGTGATCACGATGGATCCTGTTGTGATTAAGGACCGTTTTATGAAGGCTGTTGCGTCATAAAATAGCGTTAGAGAATTAGAAAAGCCGCGTGATTTGATCAAATCACGCGGCTTTTTTGTGCAGTCTCGGAGGTTTTTATCCGACCGGGAAGGTAAATTCGAAACTATCAAGCAAAGCGTTGTATTCCGAAACAGTGGTGATTTCGACGTCGTTCAGCGTGATGGAACCGCCTGAGTGATTCACCACCACTTGAGTGGACATAATGTTAAGGCTGAGGAAGGTTGTGTCGTTGATATCAAGCGTGTCCTCTGACGCATCATAGCCATAGATGGAATCATTGCCTGTATTTGTTGTGCTGTTGAATACAAAGGTGTCGGCGTCTGTGCCTGAGTACATACGATCGTCGCCTGAACCGCCTTCGATGATGTTATCACCGCTGACGCCATAAATACGATCATTGCCTGAGCCGCCGTTCATGACGTCATCTCCAGCGCCGCCAAACATTTGGTCGTTGCCAAGGTCACCGTTCATAATGTCGTTGCCGTCATCGCCATACATTTTATCGCGCTGGTTGCCACCAAACATGGTGTCGTTGCCGCTGCCGCCATACATTCTGTCTGTGCCACCTTGTGATCCACCAAACATCACGTCGTCGCCAGCGTCGCCATACATCAGATCACGGCCCTTCTGGCCGTACATAATGTCATCATCAGACCCGCCATACATTTCGTCGTTGCCAAAGCCGCCTTCTAAAAAGTCTTTGGCACCTGCGCCTTCCATGAGATCGTCGCCGTTGCCACCAAAAAGTTGGTCACGGCCGTTACCGCCATTCAGGAAGTCATCGTCGTCGCCACCGAACAATTGGTCACGGCCAGAGCCACCAAAGATTGAGTCATTCCCTGCGCCTGTAGCAAAGATATCGTCGCCACCTTTCAGGAACGCGATGTCATTGCCCGTTGGAGAGAAGGACACGCCATCAGCAGAAAGCATGTCTTCTGTTAGGATTTGTGCAGTGTTGTCGCCAAGAAATTCCCAAGGTTGTGTCAAAAACAGGTTTTCCAGAGCCAAGGTATCTAATCCCAAGGCCTCGTTTATCACCGCAGACGTCAGCGCATTCGACGACAAATTTAGGTTTGTCAAAGCGCCAAGCATAAAACCGCCTTGTGACACGGATATTCCGTCAATTGTGCCGCCAGAAATATAAGACTGCCCATCAATTGTGGTGTAAGTGAAGCCTGTGCCGGTGAACGTGAAAGTACGCCCGCCGCTTTCTATTGAATAGGTGTTCGCGTCCTGTTGCACGATTGAACCGCCAACAATACCAGAAGCGAGAAGAGAAAGAGTATCACCAAAGCCGAAGCTCGGGTCGGTACCATAAGTAAAAGTAGCCGTCATTTTAACTGCCTTGAATAGGTTGCTGCCCCCAACCTATGGTGGCTTTGTTAAAGGTTAACGCCTCAATTCCAACTTATTTCTTTCCAATAGATGATCACCACTGGTTGATTTGTTGCAAAAAAGCACCACAAATGACGCTGAATGCGGCAGAAATGGGACAGGTCGGATTTCCTAGAACAGTCCAATTTTGACGTTGGAATTGACCCCGTTGCGCGGTTTCCATAAGGAAGGCGCAAGAAAACAACTCCCTTCCCAAAATGCGGTGAAAGCTGTGGTCGAAAAATCCAAACCAAAGTCGTTTCAAGAGATCATCTTGCGGTTACAAGCCTATTGGGCCGCTAAGGGTTGTGCTGTGATGCAGCCCTACGACATGGAGGTCGGGGCAGGGACATTCCACCCAGCAACGACTTTGCGCTCGCTTGGAAGCAAGGCGTGGGCGGCAGCATATGTGCAGCCATCGCGGCGCCCAACGGATGGGCGGTATGGGGAAAACCCGAACCGTTTGCAGCATTACTATCAATATCAGGTTTTGATTAAGCCAAGCCCGCCAGATTTACAGGAACTCTACCTTGGTTCTCTGGAAGCCATTGGGATTGATATGGATTTGCATGACATCCGATTCGTAGAGGATGATTGGGAATCACCGACGCTTGGGGCTTGGGGTCTTGGCTGGGAGGTTTGGTGCGATGGGATGGAAGTGTCCCAGTTCACGTATTTTCAGCAAGTCGGTGGGCATGATTGCAAGCCGATTTCGGGTGAGCTGACGTACGGGTTGGAGCGGTTGGCGATGTATGTGCTGGGCGTCGATCACGTGATGGATATGCCGTTTAACGATCCAGACGCGCCGATCCCGCTGTCTTATGGCGATGTGTTTAAGCAAACAGAGCAAGAATACAGTCGTTGGAATTTCGACATTGCTGATACGGAGACGCTGTTGAAGCATTTTGAGGATGCAGAGGCAGAGTGTCAGCGGATTTTGGATGCGCCTTATGATGACCCAAAGACGGGAAACCGGATCGTGATGGCGCACCCTGCCTATGATCAGTGCATCAAAGCGAGCCATTTGTTCAATCTGCTTGATGCGCGGGGCGTGATTTCGGTGACGGAACGCCAAGCCTATATCGGGCGGGTGCGTAGCCTGTCCAAACTGTGCGCAGATGCGTTTGTGCAGACAGAGGCGGGTGGATACGTGCCTGAAGTGGCAGGATAAACGCTGTGCCCTACTACACACCTGAAACCCTGACCCAGACAGTGTTGTCCAAGATGGTCACGATGCCTGGTTACCTTGGTGGGACCAGTCGGCGCAAGCTGCGCCGCCGCTATGGCAAGCGGGCGATTGGGGCGTTTCAGGCGGAGTTGGCCAAACTCGGCGTTGGGGATGTAGTTATAGACCTGGGCGCGAACCTTGGGGATTTCACAAAAGAATTGGCAGCGACTGGGGCCGAAGTGCATGCTTATGAGCCTGATCCTGACACGTATGCCAAACTGGTTGCCCGGTTTGAGGGCGCACCCAATGTTCATCCGCATCAAAAAGCGGTTGGAAACGAGGCGGGTGTGGTGCAGTTGCGTCGTATTAATGGGTATGAAGACGATCCTGACCGCCATTCGCAGGGATCATCGGTGGTGTTTGCTGATGATCGGATGGATGGTGCAGAGGTTATTGACGTTAAAATGGTATCTTTCTGGGATTTGGTTGCATCCTTTAGCAAACCTGTTTCTTTGATTAAAATGGATATTGAAGGTGCGGAGTGGGACATTCTGGAAAGACTGTTCCAGACGCCAGAGCCGTTTGGGTTTAAAAACCTATTTGTGGAAACGCATGAATTGGTGGACCTGAGCAAAATTGACTTGGTTGAAGAATATCGTCGTAAAAGCGCCGACTTTATCCAAGCACACGTGAATCTGTATTGGCCCTGATATGAATGGTAAGCTGATGGTAGGTGGAATTGTAGCGGTCGCTTTGGCGGCGGGGGCGGGGCTTTGGTATAGCCAGACCTATGCCTATTACGAAACGCAGGATGGGTTGGAAGAGATTACTGCTTTTGGCGATCCTTGGCCTGTTTCGAATTACCGTGGGATTGATGCGGACACATCGCCTCTAAAGCTGCGCGCGTGTTTCACCGTGGATTGGGATTATGCGCCGTCTGAAACGTATAAAGCAGAGGCAGAGCCGTTAACGGCCCCGTCTTGGTTTGACTGTTTCGACGCAGAGACAATTGCCAAAGACATTGATGCGGATCAGGCCACGGTCATTTTGGCCGAAAAGAATGTGCCGTTTGGGTTTTCCCGCTACATCGCGCAGTATCCAGATGGAAACGCTTACATGTGGCGGCAGATCAATGAGTGTGGGCAGGCGCAGTTTGACGGGGAAGATTTACCCGAGGATTGCGGGCAGGAGGTCGCCATGAGCGACCCTGTGGAAGACACGACCCCAACAGCAACCCCAACCCCTGCGGTGAAAACGCCAGGTGTGGTGACAGGCGGTATTGGTCCTGTGGATGTGACCATCGCGCTGACCCCTGTGAGTGGGGGCGTGGCAGAGGAAATTCTGCTCGATGGGCTGCGTGCTACGAGCGACAATGCTATCCCAGAGAGCCTTTGGGCGTGTTTCACCACGCCGCTGTCTATGGGGTTGCTGACCGAGAGTTATGAGGTTGCTGACGATGTGACGCCAACCAATCCTGTGTCGTCCTTGCCGTGCTTTGATGCGGATGGGGTGATGACTGCTGTAACAGCAGGGGAAGCGGTTGCCTTTGTCGGTGAGCGAGATGTTTGGCCAGGCGTGGATCGTCTGGTGGCTGTGTATTTAGATGGTCGCGCGGTGGCGTGGAACCAAAGACGGGCGAGATAAGATGGCTGATTTGCTGCTAGAACTGTTTTCTGAAGAAATCCCTGCGCGGATGCAAAAGCGTGCATCTGAGGATTTGAAAAAGCTGGTGACGGATGGGCTGGTTGAGGCTGGTTTGACGTATGAAAGTGCGGGGGCGTTTGTAACGCCGCGCCGTTTGTGCTTGTCCGTTGTGGGGCTGACGGATCGGTCTCCTGATGTGAAGGAAGAACGCAAAGGCCCGCGTGTGGATGCGCCCGAAAAGGCGATTGAAGGATTTTTGCGCGGGGCTGGCGTTTCAAAAGATCAGCTTGAAGTGCGGGATGAGAAAAAAGGGCAGGTGTATTTTGCCCTGATCGAAAAGCCTGGCCGCGCTGCGAGCGAGATTATCGCGGATGTTGTGCCGTCGGTTGTGCGGAATTTCCCTTGGCCGAAATCCATGCGCTGGGGCGAAGGTGCGTTGAAATGGGTGCGTCCGTTGCATTCAATCCTGTGTATTTTGCACAATGAAGAAGGTGCCGAAGTGGTGCCATTTGATGTGGATGGAATCGTGTCAGGCGATACTACGCAGGGCCATCGTTTTCATGCGCCTGATGCGTTTCGTGTGACGTCGTTTGAACAGTATGCATCCGAGTTGGCAAAGGCCCATGTGGTGCTGGATGCCGAAGAACGCGCGGCGGCGATTTGGAATGATGCCACGAACAGTGCGTTTGCGCTGGGGCTGGAGGTGGTTGAGGACAAAGGTTTGTTGGCTGAGGTCGCAGGTTTGGTGGAATGGCCTGTGGTGTTGATGGGCGATATTGCTGAGGATTTCCTTGGGCTGCCGCCTGAGGTGTTGCAGACGTCTATGAAAGAGCATCAGAAGTTTTTCTCTGTTCGCAATCCAAAGACGGAGCGGATTGAGAAGTTCGTGACTGTGGCCAACCGCGAGACGATTGATAACGGTGCAACGATTTTGGCGGGGAACCAGAAGGTTCTGTTCGCGCGGTTGTCCGATGCGAAATTTTTCTGGGAAAATGACCTGCGCGTTGCCAAAGGTGGCGGTGCGGAATGGGTTG
>CAYWIR010000202.1:0-5343 GCA_964458375.1 uncultured Neptunicoccus sp. | reverse complement strand
ATTGATCATCCAGCGTTGTGGTTTCTGGCACAAAATAAGGCTTCATCGCCACATCTAACGCCTTGAATGAATTGAGCGCGCTCAGCGATGTGTCTTCGCCGCGCATCAGCTTGTTCACAGCCCGCAACAGGTCTTTGGCATGGATCACACCGACGATGTTTTCAGGGTCCCCTTGCCACAGGGGCAGGCGCGTGTAGGGCGAGGTTAAACACTGGTTGATAATGTCTTGTGGCGCATCATCCGCGTCGATCATTTCCATGTCAGAGCGGTGCAACATGATCTCTTCCACCTCGCGGTCCTTCAGATCAAGCGCACCCAGCAGACGGTCACGGTCATCACGATCCACGTTGCCTTCAACGTGACCGAGCGCAATGGTTCCTGCAATTTCAGCCTGCGCCGCACCTGCTTCGGCGGAGTCAGAAGACGACACGCCCAAAATCCGCAGAATGCCGCGCACAATAAACTGCACCAACAAAACGATGGGTGACAGGACGGCGACAACAATGGTGATGGGCAAAGACACAAAGGTCGCCGCTTTCTCAGACTGCAAAATCGCATAGGTTTTGGGCAGCACCTCGGCAAAGACCAAAACCATGGCGGTCATAACAAGGGTGGCGAGAGCGATGCCGTTTTCCCCGAACAGCCGCAGGAACAACGACGTGGCAAGCGAAGCCGCCAGAATATTCACCAAGTTGTTGCCAAGCAGAACCGCGCCGATCAGACGCTCTGAATCCTCGGTCAATTTTAACGCGCGATTGGCCCCAGCAGAGCCGCGATCAGCCAGCGAGTGCAACTTGCCCCGCGATGCGGCGGTCAGCGCGGTTTCACTGCCAGAAAAGAAAGCAGAGACCATCAACAGACAAAGGATTGCGCCGATGGTCAGCCACGCCTCAAAGTCCATTATATCCGTTGCAATTTGTGCGGTTTCCATTTCTGGTCGTCCTCAAAGTTTCACTGGCCCTGTTATGGGCATCCAAGGCCCGCCCTGCAAGAGAGGAGCCATCATGCGCATTCGCGATTTAGGCGTGATTGACGGAGAAATCCTGTTGTTTGGTGGGATTTATTCCAATTTATCGGCATTCGAAGCAGTTCTTGCACTGGCACAGGCCCGTGGCATTGCCCCAAGCAATATGATTTGCACAGGCGATGTTGTTGCCTATTGCGCCGAGGCAGAAGCCTGTGTGACCCGCATTCGTGCGCTCGGTTGCCCCGTTTTATCTGGCAACTGCGAGGTTCAATTGGCTGGGGATGCAGATGATTGTGGCTGTGGATATGGGGCAGGGTCCATGTGTTCGATTTTGTCGCGTGGATGGTATTCTCATGCGCAAAAAGCAGTTACTTTAGAAAATAAAGTATGGATGGGTACCTTGCCAGAGCGCATTGTTTTTACGCATAAAAACAAAAAATACGCGGTTGTGCATGGCGGGGCGAGCGATATTGCCACATTTGTTTGGCCCGTTTCTACAGATGCCGCCATTGGCCAAGAAATCACGCTGTTACAGGATCAGGTAGGGCCGATTGACTGCGTGATTGCGGGGCACACGGGCATTGCGATGGACCGCACCGTTGATGGGGTGCGCTGGATCAATTCAGGCGCAGTGGGCATGCCGCCCAATGATGGCGACCCACGGGGCGCCTATGGGATTTTGAACGGGGATGCGATTACGTTTGAACGGTTCGATTACAACATGGCCGCAAGCATCTCCGCAATGCAGGCCGCAGGTTTGACACAGGGTTACGACAGGGCGTTGCACACTGGGTTTTGGCCGTCCGAGGATACGTTGCCACCCGAAATGCGCGTTCAATCTTCCGCCAGCGGATGATGCTCTAACACCAGCGATTTAAGGTTTTCATCAAGAACATGAGTGTAAATCTCGGTCGTCGCGACATCCGCATGACCGAGCAGCATCTGTATCACCCGCAGATCCGCCCCGCCTGCCAGCAAATGGGTTGCAAAAGCATGGCGCAGGGTGTGCGGCGTTACCGTGTCAGGGCTCACCCCTGCCACAACGGCAATTTCCTTCACCAAAGTATAAAACCGAATGCGCGTTAAATGCCCAAGTTTGCCACCAGAAGGAAACAGAAACCGCGAGATGGGCTTGCCCTTTGACTTCCCGTCATCCTCCGCCGCGTCGCGCGCATCGAGCCAAGCCGCAATGGCCATTTTCGCAGGGGGTGATAAGGGCACCAACCGCTCTTTGTCGCCTTTGCCGCGCACCAAAACCATATCTGGATTGCCGCGTACCGAGGCTACGGGCAAAGACACCAGCTCACTGACGCGCATACCCGTGGCGTAAAGAAGCTGCATCAAACAGGTGTTGCGCAACCGATCCGCCTTGGCGCGGCCTGTTTGCTGGGCGGCGCTCAACAGGCGATCCACGTCCGCTTCTGACAGTGTTTTGGGTAAATGCCGCTTCTTTTTCGGCCCGCGAATTTGCGTTGCAGGATCATCATCCCGCCAGCCTTCTTCAAAAGCAAAACGGAACAACTGGCGCACCGAAGACAACCGCCGCGCGCGGGTCGATTGTGCCATGCCCCGTGCATCTAGGCTGATCAGATAGCCTTCAACATCTGTGCGTGTGGCCGAATTGAAGTCCGATTTATTCTCAGCCAAGTACTCCTGAAATTCTTTTAAATCAGCGGCATAGGCCTTAAGCGTGTTTTCTGACGCATCTTGCTCTGCGTACATGGCCTCTAGGAATATCTCGATCCAGTTTTGCATCAGCTGCGGTTCGTTTCATTCAACAACACTTGCAATGCGATACGCCGTGCTTCTTCTTCAAGGCCCGCAATCAGCAGCGTGGCAATGGTGGTTTCCACCGCTGCGGGGTCACGGTGGCGGGAACGGATCAGGTTGGTCAGGGATTTGAAAATCGCCTCCCCCATGCGCCCGCGTTTGGCATCTACGATCAAGGAATTTGTCGATGTTGATCCCTCAAAAGCCGCCAAAACGGCCGCTTCCATATCTGTATTTGCGGCCTCTGGCAGCTCGCCAAACGCGAGGGTTTGTAAAAAGGCGTCTTGTGGTGATTGCGGTGCATAATCGCCCACCAATTCGGGGTAGTCTTTGTGCAAAAGGCGCAACCGAAACCGCAACCGATCCGCAGAGGGCGTCAGCGCCATTCCGTCCAGATCATCTGCTGCAATATCCGCCAAAATGAATTCCAGCCCAACGGTGCGCAAATCGCGGTAGGCCACACGCAGTTTTTCCGAAATCGCCTCTGGCTGGCCAATGCGAATGGCCTGCAACAGGTTTTGCACCGCAGAAACCCGCACCCAAACGCCACCAGATGCGGATGGTTTCCCGTCTTGGTACAGGTCGATCAACTGTTGCGGTGGGATCGCTTGGGATCGCACCAACCGTTCCGTGGCAATCACTTGATTGCGCCAGCCTGTTTCACGCTGCAAATCTTGATGCAAAAACGCCAAAGGCAGCGCCTGTCCGCTGCGCGGCATCGCCAACGCCTCGCGCATGATAAAATCAAGTGCTGTTAGGGGCACAGGGGCAGGGGGCGGATTTTGTTCGTCAAACAGTTCTGGATCGAGAAACAGCGTCAGCAGTTCCGCGTCGAGATCGGGAATTTGGCGCAGCGATTTCGCCGTTGTCAGGGTCAGCGCCGCCGCAGACCAATCATTGTCCCGCGCTAAACAGAACACACGCTCTTTCAGGCTCGGTGCAAGCGATGGATTGCGCAACATCTGCGCACATGCGGTTTGGGCACGTCCCGTCAAAAGCCCCACATCAAAGGATTGCTTGAACAGTGCAGGGGTAATCGGGCCCGCTTGGGTCAACAAAGCCTCTGCCTGATCCAGCGCCCCAGCATTTAACAAGTGTGCCACCCGCGCGGTCAGAATTGTCCCTGGATTGAGAGTGTTTTGCGGGGCGTCAATTTCTGTCAGCGTCACACGCTGCCAAAAGGCAGTGATTTCGGGCAGGGTAAAATCAAAATAGGGCGCGATAAGCCGTGCAATCACATCTTCGTTAGCGTCCCCCCAAAAGGCAGCAGGAATGCCCGTTTGTTCGGTTGTTAGGATACCAGTGGCATCCAACTGAGACTGGTTTAGCGATGATGTGGAAATCGATTCTGTTGTGATGCCCGCGTTTTGCGACGCAGTTGGCGGATCAAGCTCGGTCGCAGTGATTTGACCTTGCGCCGTAAAGGGCAAAGCACACCATACCGTAAATGCCGCTAAAAATGACTTATGATCCGTCAAGCGTAACAGGGACTGTCACCTCACTCTGAGGGGCGGAAAGGTCGCCCAAATACGAATAGCCCACCAAACCCAGAAACCCCAAAGCCACCAGAATAAGCAAGATCCGAAATAATTTGCCCATTGAGTATTGCCCTTAACGTCTGTTTTTATTCTGACCCCTGTGTGACGCAATTCTAAGAAAACCTGTCAAAGGGGTTGTGTGAAGTTTAGACAATGTTATCACCAAAAATGGAATTTGATAATGGGGGATCGGCAGGAAGTTGCGTATTTTCTGCGATTTAACCCCAGAGTAGAGCGGAGAGAGCGTGCGCTATCAGTTAACCAAAACCATTGCAGTGATCGGCCTTATGGGGGCGGGAAAAACGGCTGTGGGGACGCTTGTTGCGCAAAAGCTGGGAGCCAAGTTTCTCGACTCGGATCATGAAATCGAACGGGCCGCGAATATGACCGTGGCAGAGATTTTTGAACGGGACGGTGAAGGGTTTTTTCGCACCAAAGAAAGCCAAGTTTTGGAGCGTTTGTTGACAAGCGAACCTTGCATTCTGTCAACGGGCGGCGGGGCCTATATGTCCGAAGTGAACCGCAACTTGATATCAGACCACGGCGTTGCCCTGTGGTTGCGAGCAGACCTTGATCTTTTGTGGTCACGGGTCCGCCACAAGGACACGCGGCCTTTGTTGCGCACAACAAACCCGCGCCAAACTTTGGCGGATTTGCACGAAGCGCGCACACCGATTTATGAAAACGCAGAAATTGTTGTGACATCTGAAAGAGACCTGAGCCTTGACGCCATGGCGCGCAAAGTGGTCGAAGAATTGGTTGCATCCCCGATCAGCGGTGTGACGGAAATTGGGGGCTGATATGCTGGAACAAGTGCACGTCGATCTGGGGCATCGCTCTTATTCTATTGAAATTGGCCCTGATTTGCTGGGGCAAAGCGGCGCCTATATCGCGCCAATGTTGCAGCGCAAAAAGGTGGCGATTGTCACGGATGAAACGGTGGCTGGCTTGCATCTCAACACGTTGCTGGCAGGGTTGTCCTCGGAAGGCATCGAGGCTGTGACCCTGACGTTGCCCGCTGGGGAAAGCACAAAATCTTGGGCGCATATCCAACAAACCGTTGAATGG
>CAYWIR010000201.1:2044-5348 GCA_964458375.1 uncultured Neptunicoccus sp. | reverse complement strand
TTGGGCGACGTTCTGGTTTGGCTTCGTTGGATCATTAACCTGCGTAATGGACACATCACCGAGATTTAGGGCCTCAAGCGCGCCCCGATACTCTGCGGTATCAACGGCAACTTGGCTGTCTGTGCGCAACGTTGTGCCACCGCGAAAGTCGATACCGTAGTTCAGGCCAACCATGAAAAAGATCACGATCGACGCAATCATTGCGGCAATCGAAGCGCCCACAGTCAAAGTGTTCAGCTTAAAGAAGTCGATATTCGTAATCGTTGGAACCAGTTTCAAACGCATGTCTCTTGCTCCTTTAAACTTCGAGTGTCTTTGGCCGCACGCGACCAATATAGATGGAAATCATCAGTCGCGTGACCCAAATCGCCGTGAAGACCGAGGTGATAATCCCCAGACCCAACGTGATAGAGAACCCGCGCACAGGACCAGAGCCCATGACGAACAGGATCAGCGCTGCAATGAACGTTGTGATGTTCGCGTCAATAATGGCCGAAAACGCCCGCTCGTACCCCAGCTCAATAGCCCGTGCTGGGCCTTTGGCTGATTTCAATTCTTCGCGTATCCGCTCAAACACCAGAACATTGGCATCCACCGCCATCCCGATGGTCAAAACGATCCCCGCGATCCCAGGCAAAGTCAGCGTGGCGCCAATGGCGCTCAGCAAACCAAAGATAAGGCCCACGTTGATGATCAGCGCCACGTTGGCAAACATGCCAAACAATCCATAGCTCAAGCCCATAAAGATCAGCACCGCCCCAAAGGCGACGATGCACGCAATCCGCCCTGCATCAATACTGTCTTGGCCCAACTCTGGTCCAATAGTGCGTTCTTCAAGATAGGTCACTTTGGCAGGCAAAGCCCCTGCCCGCAGCTGAATGGACAAACGCGCGGTTTCTTCAACGCTGAATTGCCCCGTGATAATCCCCGATCCGCCTGGAATGTGGCTGCGAATATTTGGCGCAGACATCACCTTATTGTCGAGCACGATAGCAAAGGCCGTGCCGATATTGTTGGCCGTGTATTCCCCGAAAATCCGCCCCCCTGCTGGGTTCAAGCGGAAGGTAATCGCTGGCTGGTTGTTTTGGTCAAACGACGCTTGCGCATCCACCAAATGATCGCCCGTGATCACAGGCGTTTTTTCCAAGATATAGTAAATGCCTGGCTCGTCTTCGGCGGGCAGCAGGATTTGGCGGGTCTGAACGCGCGCATTCTGATCCGCGGTGCGCCCAACAACAGTGTGGAAGGTCAGCTTGGCGGTTTTACCGATCAGCTCTTTCAACTCTTCCGCAGACCCGATCCCTGGCACTTGGATCAAAACACGGTCGTTGCCTTGGCGCTGAATGGTGGGTTCGCGGGTGCCCGCCTCATCCACACGACGCCGCACAATTTCCAGCGTTTGTTCCATAGTCCGTTGATCCGTGGCGATTTTTTCAGCTTCGGACAGTTGAACAATCACATCAGGCCCTTGCGAAGACACCTCAATATCAAAGGTTCCAACCCCTGACAGGGATATCAAAGGCTGCGCCAACGTGCGCACGGCTGTCACCGCTTGCGCAATCGATTCTGGTTTTGATATCCGCACACGCAGAATGTCATCTGGGCTATCTTGGCGGCGAATTGTGCCGACCACAGCGCGCTCATCCCGCAAAACGGAGCGCACTTCAGGCCACATGCTGTCCATGCGGGCGGCATAGACTTCTTCTAACTGAACGGCTGCCAGCAAATGCGCACCACCGCGCAAATCAAGCCCAAGGTTCACCAAGGAAGATGGCAAATAACTTGGCCATTGGTCCGCCTTCGCCTGCAAAGCAGGATCAATCGCCGCGCCCTCTGGGAGTTTCGCAATCTCAGCCCAAGCATCATTTGACTGCTCTACTGTTGTGTAGTTCAAATTTGGGCTGGCTAGCAAAATACCGAACGCACACACGCCCCATATCAAAAGTTTCTTCCAGAAAGGGAATTGCAGCATGCTCGGACCTATTAAAACAGGGATGTTAAGCGCGGGGAAATCCCCCGCGCGACACGTCTAACGCATTAAGACGTTGGTTCGGTTTTGTTCAGAACAGTCTGAATTGTGGATTGTACAACACGCACTTTCACGCCTGTCGCCAATTCAACTTCGACTTCATTGTCTTCTTTGACCTTGGACACTTTGCCGATCAAACCACCAGCAGTCACAACTTGATCGCCTTTGCGCAGGGCATCCACCATGGCGCGGTGTTCTTTCATCTTTTTCTGCTGTGGACGGATCATCAAGAAGTACATGATACCAAAAATGAGCAGAATCGGAACCAAACCACCGACTCCCCCAAAACCACCACCAGCGGCCTGTGCATACGCAGGACTTGCAAACATATTCTTTTCCTCTGTGACAAGCAGCCAAAAGGGCCGCCGAATTTCGCGTGAAACGTAGTCTTTCAGATGGGGGATAGCAAGCCGTCTGGCAAGAGTTAAAGCACGCTCAATCCCTTCGAATCGCACAAAAACGTCTGTCAGCGGAACGAAGGCCCCTTTTGCCCGTCGTGTTTCCTGAACAGATGAAAACAACTTCCCTTGCGCAAAACAGTTTCGCAATTGGAAACTCTGCTGTACAAACATCCAATGGATTGAAGAGAATTCAATCAATTTTGTTGAACAAAAGCAATTTTAGGCGCATCGTGGGTAAGCTCGCTGCTGAGCGTTTTACGAGTACGTGCCTTTTTTGGGGGGGCGCAATTATGGAAAAAACTGATTCAGGTTTGGTCTTTGACCTACCGCCCCTGACGATTCCCACGTCCTTTAACTCTGAAACCACGCCTTGGCTGGTTGCAGCAGCAGTTCTTTTGCTGATCATCGCCTTGCGCTACAAAATTTGGCGCGGATGGAAGCGCCGCCTGTCGTTGTTTCGCCGCACCGAAAAACCCCTGCTGAAATTCATCGGCTGGCTGTCTGTTCTTGTATCCCCTCTTTGGGTCGCACTGATCTTCCTTGTGTTCTTCTCCATTTGGAAATTGGCAACCACGTTCGGCCAAGCCATTGGTGTTGAAAGCATGCGCTGGCATGTGCTGGCCATTGTGGGCATGATCGTTGCCTTGGGCGGGCTTTTGTCGATCCCACTACTGGTTATGAACGCATTCCACGCCGAACGCCGCACCCGCGCCACCGAAGAAAGCTATCTGACGGATCGCATTGCCCAGGCGGTGGAAAAGCTCGGCTCAGAACGCATCGTTTGGCGCGAAAACAAACAATCCTCTGAACCCAACCTAGAGGTCCGCATGGGCGCGCTCTATCTGCTAGAGCGGATTGCCAAAGACAGCCCACG
>CAYWIR010000201.1:0-1944 GCA_964458375.1 uncultured Neptunicoccus sp. | reverse complement strand
ATAGAGGCAAAAGAAAAATACGTGCTCGATCTGCGCGGTGTGCATCTTGATCGCATTGATTGGTCCAACGCCAATTTGGCCAATGCCATTATGGATGGGGCCAGCCTGAACAACGCATCCTTGTGTGTCACCAACCTGCGCGGCGCACGTCTGAAAGATGCCAGCCTTGAAGGGGCAGACCTGTTCAAAGCCAACCTCACAGAAGCATGGTTGTCTGGGGCAAAACTGTCCAACGCGTGGCTCGACTGGGCCATCTTGCACGGTTCGCAATTGTCTTTGGCAAAATTCCAAAACGCGAATTTCTCGGCCACCGAGCTGAGTTATGCCGCCGTCAAAAACGCCGATTTCACCAATGCCAAGCATCTGGGTGTCGAACAATTGGCCGAAAGCGTGGGCGATGCGTCCACCATCCTGCCCGTCAACATTTTGATGCCGCAAACGGACACATGGACGGACAAGGTTCTGCCTTCCGAAACCTTCTTCAGCCTGTGGCGGAATGTGAAGAAGCAAGCGGGCCTGACCTAGGGCAGCGCAGGCTCACGATCACCAAAACTGCATCTGTGCGCTTATCAACGTGGCGAATGGCGCAGCCTGTCGCCCGTTCAATCGCAACCAACGCCGCATCTGCGCCATCCTGCCGCTGACGCAAACGCACATTGTTCAACCGCACGGATTGCGCCTTCTTGTCAGAATAAAACACTTTGAAATCATGCCCGTTGACCGACAGCTCTTTCACGCCAGAGTATTTGAACCCGACCTTAGGCGTATCACAGGCCGCAAAGGCACAAACAAACAGAAAAATCAGGGACAGACGCAGCATTTCACAAGCCTGCGCCACTGTGGTTAATAAAACGCTAACGCACAAAGCCGCACCCACCCCCATTGCACCACGCCCAAGGCTGCGCTATCCCCGCGCTACCAATTCTTCCCATCTATGAAAGGCTAGAGGAAAATGCATGACATTCGACTGATCCGTGACAACCCCGAAGGGTTCGATGCCGCACTGGCAAAGCGTGGATTGGCCCCGTTGTCGTCCCAAATCCTTGAAATCGACGCAGCCCGTCGCGCCAAAATCACCGCCGCTGAAACCGCCCTTGCAGATCGCAACGCGGCCAGCAAACAGGTCGGGGCCGCCAAAGCACAGGGACTCGAAGAAGAATTCGAACGCCTGCGCGCGCTTGTGGCCGATAAGAAAGCCGAAATTGGCATTCTGGAAGACGAAGCCAAGGACGAAGACGAACGCCTTCAAGATTTGCTCGAAACCATCCCAAACCTGCCTTTTGACGAAGTGCCAGAGGGTGAAGATGAAGCCGACAATGTAGAAATTCACCGCTGGGGCACCCCTGCCGAGCTGGGATTTGACGCCAAGGAACATTATGAACTGTCTGCCGTTCAGGGCGGTATGGATTTTGAAACAGCCGCAAAACTGTCAGGCTCGCGCTTTGTTGTGATGTCTGGTGCCGTGGCGCGGGTGCATCGCGCCCTCGCGCAGTTCATGATCGACACCCACACAACAGAAAACGGCCTGACCGAAGTGAACACCCCCGTACTTGTGCGTGATGAAGCACTGTACGGCACCGGCCAATTGCCCAAATTCACCGAAGACAGCTATCAAACCACGAATGGCTGGTGGTTGATCCCTACATCCGAGGTGACACTGACCAACCTCGTGTCAGGTGAAATGCTGGATGAGGACACCCTTCCCCGTCGCTACACCGCGCATTCCTTGTGTTTCCGCTCCGAAGCGGGCAGCGCAGGTCGCGATACATCAGGCATGTTGCGCCAACACCAATTCGAAAAGGTAGAAATGGTCAGCGTGACCAAACCCGAAGACAGCCTTGCAGAATTGGACCGCATGACAGACTGCGCCCAAGGCATCTTGGAACGTCTGGAACTGCCCTATCGCACGGTTGTACTCTGTACGGGCGACATGGGCTTTGGCGC
>CAYWIR010000200.1:0-5361 GCA_964458375.1 uncultured Neptunicoccus sp. | reverse complement strand
TTGATGTAGGCTCCACATCGGCTGGCGAAATGTTCCTCGGGGCGTTCGTGCCCGGTTTGGTGCTGGTCGGACTATATATGCTCTACATCCTCGTTTACGCCCTAATCCGCCCCAGCGCGGCCCCAGCCGTAAAATACGAAGGCCAAATGAACATTCAGTTCTGGATCAAAGTGGTGATGACTTTGGTGCCACCTCTCGCGCTTATCTTTCTCGTTCTTGGCTCCATCATCGGCGGCATCGCAACCGTGAACCAAGCGGGTGCCATTGGCGCGGCAGGTGCGATGATCATGGCGGGCTATCGACTGTTTGAAGGGCGAAAAACCACCTTCATTCCTGCTATTATCGCCATTCTGTCGCTGCTTCTCATCACCTATGCGCTGTCAAATTACGAAATGAACATCAAAGGCATGTCTACGCCTGAAGATGCCACAGGCATCATGCTCGGCACAATCGGCACGGTTGGCCTTTTGATCGCGCTTATCTGGTCTGGCATTCGGGTTCTGCGCACAGACAACACGCTGCAAGGCGTGATGCTCGAAACCGCGAAAACCACATCGCTGGTGTTTATCATCCTCTTGGGCGCTGCGATGCTCACAGCCGCCTTCCGCGCCTTTGGTGGTGAAGAATTGGTGCGTGAGTTCCTTCTCTCCTTGCCGGGCGGGTTCTGGTCTCAGTTTATCATCGTTATGGCAGTGATCTTCTTCCTTGGCTTCTTCCTCGACTTCATTGAAATCGCCGTGGTTGTTGTGCCGATTGTGGCGCCGATCCTGCTGGCAGACCCAGAAGCAAACATCACCGCTGTTTGGCTTGGTGTGATGATTGGCTTGAACATTCAAACCTCTTTCCTCACTCCACCCTTTGGCTTTGCCCTGTTTTACTTGCGCGGTGTAGCCCCAGCGGCGGTGAAGACCATCGCCATGTACAAAGGCGTGATCGCGTTTATTGGCCTGCAACTCTTTGCGCTCGGCGTTGTTGGGTACTATCCACCACTGGTAAACTACCTGCCAAACCGCGTGTCCTTCCTGTCAGAACAGGCACCACCACCGCGCAATCCAAAGATGCAGTTCTGTCTCGAAGACTACGTATCGGGCCAACTGGCTGCGGATGATGGCAAAACACTGGCTGCGATCAAAACCGCTCAAGGTCTCGACTTCAGCGTCCTGCCCAAAAAGCTCGCCAAAAGCGTTGAAGGCGGCGTAAACAGCTCTGAAACAGCGATCATGAAGCTTGATGAAGCCTTCGTTGCAGCGGACGCTGTGACCGCAGCATCTGTTGATTATCGCCCACAATTGCGTTTTGTGCGCGGCATTGAAAAGAAGGTCCGCCGCGAGCAAGGACACTTGGACGAGATGAAAGTCACGCTCAGCCGTCTGCAAGCCGACAGCAGCTCGCGCAGCGCACTGGAAGCGGATATCGCCAAGGTCGAAAAGACCATTGCCGATCTGACAGCCAGCATCCCAGACACATGGGACGATGTGCATGACACATTCGCAAAGCTGACCAAGGCCGAAAACGATGCACGTAACATGTATCGTCGCAACGCAGATGCGTCCTACGAAGAGGTGTCCATGGCACTGGACGCGATGGACGACACACCCGCGTTCCTTGAAATGGAAACGGAGCTGAACAGCTTGCGGAGCACTGTGGAAACAGGTGATCCCAAAGAAACAGAAGCACTGGTCAACGATCTCTCCAAACGCATCGGTAAACTGGGCGCTGCGGGAGACGTGAAAAAGGCTCTGGGCAAGGCACGGCGCAAACTGCGTTCAAAAACCCCAGATATCGAAGCCGCGCTCGAAGAATACGATGACGCCATTGCCGCCTTTAATGAAGGTAAGGTTTGGCGCGCTGCCGCAGAAACATCTCTGCGCGACGGTCTGCAAAGCTACCTTGGCTCCATCAAAGGAACGCTTGGTCTGCGGATGCAATCAGGTCTGGATCGGGAACAAGCCTTGTTCATGGCCCGTTGCTCCTCCAACCACCGCGATATCTCGTTGAACTTCTAAGGGGTAGGGTGGCTTCACCCTATCATCATCAATCAAAGAAAAAGCGCGGCTGCCACAGCCGCGCTTTTTCTTTTTGGTGATTACTACAGGCGCAGCCTATGGGGCTTCCAAACGCTGCATCACTCTTTCGGGGTCAACTGACTGATCCCAACGGCCCCACCACGGGCCAGATCAGGATCAAGCGACATCAAGATGTATTCCCCACGTCGCCACAGCCCTGCCAAATCGTCATAATGGCGCGACAGGAAATGCCCGGATTGCCCCGTAGAGATCATGTAAACGGAACTGTCAGGGTCCGAGAAATCAATCACAGATCGAAACCCAGACGCATGAACATTGGCATAAGGCTCGCTGCCCGTGCCGCTGGTCCGCGCGCGCATCAAAGTATGATCGCCCCCTGATGTGTCTTGGCGAATATTCGTGAACCACGCCAGCAGCGGCACCTTACCCAGCACCGCATGATCGTGATGGGCCTGATGGGCCTCACCCCAGCGCCAACTGTCGATGCGATCCCCATAAAGTTCCGTCAGCTCCAATATAGCTGAATCAAGCGAGGCTTGCGCCACATCCGCACAGGTTTCCACCCGCGTTGATTGCTTCACGTCGCACCAACTGGCCGCCCCATCAATATTGCGGAACACCCGCTCCAAAAATACGGGGTCAGGACGCGGGAAATGATCCGAAAGTTCTGATAACTCATCGCGGATCAACCAGCTTTGCAAATTGCGCATCCACGCCGCATAGATCAGCGGCTCTGGGATATGTTCATCCATTTGCCCGTTCCACGCCGCCAACAATTCGAGCGCAATCTGGCGTTGTCGCTCTTGCGTCCCTGCGGCTGCGGCTTCTCCCGTAAACCACAACTCCTTGGCCACCAAAGGCAGCAAAGCGGTCGCCCCAACAGACCCAGTATCAAGCTGCGCTTCGATAAAGCTATCGCGCGTATGCACCTCGCGGTCATTCATTAGGTTTGAAAGACGCAAATACCGATAGGTATCCCCCCAAGAATGGCTCACATGGCGCGGGAAGGGGGCGTCTGTTATCTTATTGTTGGTATTGGCCACAATGCCACTGGCAGGATCACGCGAAGACGGATTGTCTTCAAACGGTAAATACCCATCCCAACGATTTTCAACCAGCCATCCCTGTGACGGAATACGCCCCTGCGATAGGTGGCCCTCATCGCGTTTGGGCTGTTTACCAACCATCTGCATCATCACACCGTTTTTGTCGGCAAGTGTCACGTTCTGGCTCGGCGCTTTGTAAAACGCCATAGCAGCACGCGCGGCAGGAATGGATTTTGCCCGCATCATGTTAATCGCCGCTGTCATGGATTGGTCATTGGCGTCCAAGGCCGCCCAGCGGATGCTGGTCACGTGACCTGCTGGCGTAATGCTCTGTAACCCATAGTGGGAACCTGGGATCACAGGGCCATTGTCAGTCCAGCGCATTGTGATCGTGCGTGGCGCTTTATCTTTGATGCGGATCAAAACGTCTTGGGTTTTGAAAGGCTTATACCCGTTTGGCGTCAGGTATTCATTCGGATTGTCAGGATTTAGCTGCTCAATATATACATCAAGATCATCCAAATAGCTGCTCGTCACCCCCCAACCGAGCGCCTCTGACCGCCCTGACAACATGGCAGGAATTCCGGGAATCGTACCGCCGATGATGCCCCCATCAGGAAAGTCCATCCGCGCCAACATCCAAATGGACGGCGCAGACAGACCCAAATGCGGATCATTGGCTAGGATCGGTGCGCCTGTGGCACTGCGCGTGCCGTTTGCGGCCCAAGCATTGCTGGCCCCTGCCATATCAAACGGTTTCACGGGATCCAAAGGATGCTGCGGTGTAAGGGCGGCAAACTCCGTGGGAAGATCGTCAAACATTGCAGCCAATTCAGGCAAGGCCACTGATCCAGTTCCAGGGGCATCGGGCAGGATATCCTGCACCCGCTCTGTCCCCACACGCAACCGCACCTGCGAACGCACCACTTCAGAGCGCAAATGCCCAGACAATTGCAATGCCATGACGCGCATCACAGAAAGGCTGTCCGTTGGTGTCCATGGCTCAAGCTCGGGGGAAAACATGAAAAACTCTGGCGCACCACGCCCCAGCGCATCCTCTTGCACCACGCCCAACCACGCGTTCACACCCGCAGAATAGGCTCTCAGCGCCGCTTTCACTTCTTCTGTCTGAAACCCATAGGACGCGCGCGACAGGGCCACCAAATCCAACCGCCGCACGAAATCATCAATCGTGTAGGTCTCTTCACCAAACAGTTCGCTCAACCGCCCTTGGGCCGTGCGCCGCAGCATCGTCATCTGCCACAACCGATCCTGCGCATGGGAAAAACCAAGCCCGAAATACACATCCTCTGCGTTCTCGGCAAAGATATGGGGCACATTGTTGGTGTCGCGCACCACTTCAACGGGGCCATTCAAACCCGATAATTCATGGTCTTGATTGTAATCAGGAATAGACCGCGTCGCGAAATAATACACCAGCAACAGCGCAATCAGCACCAATACACCAAGCCCAAGAAACCCACGAAACAACCAGCGAAATGCGAACGCCATGACACCCTCAACTTTTGGGCAGCAGTCAGCTGCCTTGACCAAAGCGGCCTAACAGTCCAAACCTCGCGTGACAATATCGGCCACCAGAAATGGGGCACAAAAGCGGGAGATCGAACAATGGCGAAACTAGCATTTTTGGGCATGGGTGTCATGGGCTATCCAATGGCGGGGCATTTGGCCGCGAAAGGCCATGATGTCACCGTTTACAACCGCACCTTTTCCAAAGCCGAGGCTTGGGTCGCTGAACACGGCGGTGCAGCCGCAAAAACACCCCGCGACGCGGCAGAAGGCGCAGAAATCGTATTCGCCTGCGTTGGCAATGACGATGATCTACGCTCTGTGGTTTGCGGCGATGATGGCGCATTGGCGGGCATGGCCGCTGGCACGATCTTTGTCGATCACACAACGACCTCTGCCACTGTGGCAATCGAATTGGCGAAAGTGGCCGAAGGCGCGAACATCGGCTTTGTCGACGCACCCGTATCAGGGGGCCAAGCAGGGGCAGAAAACGGCCAACTCACCGTGATGTGCGGCGGTGATCAAGCCACCTATGATCGCGTTGAAGACACCATCAATTGCTTTGCCAAATCCTGCCGCCTGATGGGCGCGCAAGGGGCAGGGCAGTTGACCAAGATGGTCAACCAAATCTGTATCGCAGGTCTGGTACAGGGCCTGTCCGAAGGCATGCATTTCGCCCAGAAAGCAGGGCTTGATGGGGATGCAGTGCTCGACGTGATTTCCAAAGGTGCGGCGGGCAGCTGGCAAATGGAAAACCG
>CAYWIR010000199.1:0-5361 GCA_964458375.1 uncultured Neptunicoccus sp. | reverse complement strand
AGCTGATCCACACCGACCAAAAACGCAAAGAGCGCAGCCGATACCTGCGCTCTTTGAAACCCCCAGCGCCACCGCCAAGTTTTCGCACTGTTGGATTATTCCGAAACGCAGTCGCGTTAAAACACTCCCGCTTTCACAAAATGCTCCCACGCGAATTGCACATAGCGGCTGTCATACTTGTGCCGCCCTGGGTACAAACAAAAATCCAACCGTTTACCCCGACGATTTTTGCTCAACTCACACTTTAACTCAAGCGATGGCACCGCACTGCGGCCTGCATCGCGAAACCGCCCCATCCGCGTATAGCGCTTTATCACGTCATACACATTGCCTTGCCGAACACCTTTGATCACGCGGCCCTCCAGCGGAACCGTCAAATCCGTCAGCCCATGAATATGCAACACATTGGCAATCGGTCGCTTGCACCGCTTAGGCGGCTCCTTCCAAAACGTCCCTGCCATGGGCGCAAAGGCCGCAAACATCCGTGGCCGCTGACATACCAAATTCCACGTCATCATACCGCCCGCAGAATACCCCGTTGCCATCATCCGATCAGGATCAATCGCAAACCGCCGCGTCGCATCCGCCACCACGGCATCAAAATACTGGAACGTCCCATTCACATTCCGCACCACATTACGCGGGCCATTGGGCAGGCTCCAATCCTCACCAATGGACTTCACCGCAATCAGCGCCACACCCAGATCAGACACGATCCCGCGCAGCGTTTCATTGCCCATCACCCCTTTGGCTGTACCTTGCATCCCATGGGAAAACACAATCGCCCCCACAGGGCTGCGCCCATCATGCCCCGCTGGCATCGCAATATAGTAATGCCGATCCCCAACCCGACACTTGGTATCAGGACCACAGGCCATTCCCGTTGTGCCAAAAACCGCCGCCACCAAAATTCCTAAAACAAATCGCATCACAGGCTCCAATTCTGGTGCAATGCTGCCGTGATGATGTCTGTCGTGCAAGACATTTCCCATTTCCAGCGAATCCTTGCTGAAAATATCGACTGGTCATATTATCAGACCAATTCGCGAGTAGGATCCAGAATGCCATTTCAAAAGATCACCACCGAACGGATCGCCGATACAGTCGTGCGTCAGATCGAACAATTGATCCTGCGCGGCATCCTGCGACCGGGCGAACGCTTGCCTTCTGAACGGGATTTATCCGAACGGCTTGGCGTGTCCCGCCCATCCATTCGCGAAGCCATCGCAGACCTTGTCGAACGGGGTCTATTGGCCACCCGTGCTGGGTCAGGCATCTATGTGGCCGATGTGCTCGGCTCTGCCTTCTCCGAACCGCTGATCAAACTCTTCTCTTTTCACGAAGAGGCGTTGTTTGACTACATTGCCTTTCGCAAAGACCTCGAAGGTTTGGCCGCGGACCGCGCCGCCCGCGTGGGCAGTGACACCGACCTCAAGGTGATCTCCACTTTGTTCAAAAAAATGGAAGCGGCCCACAGCAAACGCAATCCCGCAGAAGAAGCCTCGCTCGACGCAGAGTTTCACATGGCAATTGTAGAGGCCTCCCACAACGTCTTCATGCTCCACATGATGCGCTCCATGTTCGAGATGCTTCGCGCAGGTGTGTTCTACAACCGCCAAGTCATGTTCAAAGTCCGCACCACCCGCGCCTCCCTTCTCGACCAGCACCGCGCCATTCACGATGCGATCCTCGCGCGGGACCCTGAACAGGCCCGCAAAGCAATCGAAGACCACTTAAACTTCGTCGAAAGCTGTATGCACCAAGACCGCAAGTCCGAAGCAAACGAACACGTTGCAAAACTGCGCTACCAACATGAAAAAGAGCGCAAGTAACCCTTTGCTAACGAAGTGTTGCGTCAAAGGTTAACGCCAGAAAAAAACACACTACCCATACCTAGGGACCCCTGTTTCTGGGTAGTTTGCTTTTTTTGGAATCGTCGATTTCGACTAAACCTTACCGCCCCGTTCGCCGCATTGGCTTAGTGTTTACCCCGCCGCCAAATCGCAAACGGCACAGCCAAATACATCACGATCCCATACATGGCCGACGGCAACGCAAAGGCGGAAAATCCATCAGAGCTCTCCAACAACTGCGTTGCCAAAATCGCCCCAACAGCAATCCCCAACGAGCCATTTTGAACCCCTGTTTCAATCGCAACCGTGGTGGCATCACGGGGCGTTAAACCCGCCATGCGCGCTGTAATCAACCCAATCGCGACCATAATCAAAAGCATCACAACCGTCGCTGGCATCAGCACCGTCAAATTGGCAAACAGCACATCCAAATTCGTTGCAATCGCGGCCAGCACAATAATCACAAACAACACAACCGCAACCATCCCCAAAACGCGGCTAGCTGCTTCAACAAGGCTCGGCACCAACACCGTTAAAATCATACCCAAAACAACGGGAACAACCGTCAGCAAGAACATCGTGACCGACAATTCCATTGTGTTCACCTCAGGCGTGTCTCCCCCCATGAAATACCGCACACCAAACGCAATAATCAAAGGCAGGGTAAACGCAGAAATGATCGTCACAATCGCTGTCAAAGAAATGGACAAAGGCGTGTTTCCATCGCCAATCTTTGTCAAAACATTAGACGTCACCCCACCAGGGGACAGCGCTAATATCATGAATCCAACAGCCAATTCAGGCGGCAGCCCTAGCGCAATCGCCATGCCAAACCCAACCAATGGCAGCAGGATCATCTGATTTACAAACCCCACCGCAAACGCTTTGGGCATGGTGAAAACCCGTGTAAAATCAGCGATCCGCAGCCCCAATCCCAGCGTGAACATAATAAACGCCAGCGCCAGTGGCAGCACCACATCAATCAACACATTTCCCATAATCATCCCCGTTTTTTCTTGTTTGGTGGTGGTGCAGAATTGCCCTAGAAACCCGTGCTGTAAATGATTTTATGTTGTAACCCTGCGCTTTTTGCGGCAATGGAACGTCAGTTTTATTCTTTAGGAGCCTCTTGTATGACCGACACCGCCGATTTCGCCGACCGTATGCTATCTTTGGGCCTTGCCCGCGTTTCAGAAGCAGCCGCGATCGCATCTGCTAAACTGGTTGGCCGTGGCGACGAAAAAGCCGCCGACCAAGCCGCCGTGAACGCCATGCGCGAACAGCTAAACATGCTCGATATCGCAGGCGTCGTTGTCATCGGCGAAGGCGAGCGGGACGAAGCCCCGATGCTCTTCATCGGCGAAGAAGTTGGCACTGGCAACGGTCCTGGCGTGGACATCGCTCTCGACCCGCTTGAAGGCACTACTCTGACAGCCAAAGACATGCCAAATGCACTGACAGTGATCGCCATGGGCCCACGCGGCTCTATGCTGCACGCGCCAGACGTTTACATGGACAAACTGGCCATCGGGCCTGGCTACCCAGCAGACACAGTGACCATGGAAATGGCACCCAAAGCCCGTGTCGAGGCCCTCGCTGCTGCCAAGGGCTGCAAGACAGACCAAATCACCGTTTGTGTTCTGGAACGCCCACGCCACGAAGCCATGATCGCCGAACTGCGCGAAACAGGCTGCGCCATTCGCCTGATCACAGACGGTGACGTCGCAGGCGTCATCCACTGCGCCGAAGCCGAAACAACAGGCATCGACATGTACATGGGCTCAGGTGGCGCACCCGAAGGCGTTCTCGCCGCTGCTGCGCTCAAATGTATGGGTGGGCAATTCTATGGCCGCCTGACATTCCGCAACGACGATGAACGCGGCCGCGCTTCTCGCGCAGGGATCACCGACTTTGATCGCATCTACACACGCGATGAACTGGTGACCGAAGACGTGATCTTTGCAGCCACAGGCGTCACAGATGGGTCCATCCTTGAAGGCACCCGCAAAGACGGCGACTTTATGGAAACCGAAACGGTCCTCATGCGGTCTAAAACTGGCTCTGTGCGTCGGATCAAATATCGTCAAAACAACCAATAAACGCGGGGATTTATGGCGCGTAAGGTCGGATTTGAAAAACCAGACACGGACCCGAAAAAGTCGGTAGCAGACAGCTACCTTGATGAATTTCGCGCCAAATCCAAAACACAACAACAGACTGCGCCGCGCCCCAAACGAAGGGTGCGGCGCAACTGGTTTGTGATCATCTTCCTGACAATTTGGATCATCTGCTGGTCCTTTGGAATCCTGCTGGCCATCGGCATGCTGATTGCAGACGGCCCCGTTGCCTTCATACTTATATGGCTTGCCGCCGCATGCTTTGGCTGGGTCATTGCCCTTGGCGCACTCATCGCCCAAATCAAAGGCATCCCAATCGACGACGACGGAGAAACACAATGACCGCGTTTCTCGGTGTGTCTGCCTCTGCCACGGGCCGCCGCTGGGTTGGCCTCTCAGAAAATGACGACCGCGCCGCGCAGGCCATTGCCCAGCAAACGGGTCTGCCCGCCACGCTGTCGCGAACCCTCGCCCGCTTGGGCGTTGCCCCCAACGATGCCTCCGCCTATCTGGCCCCGTCTTTGCGCGACCTCATGCCAGACCCCTCTATCTTTCGCGATATGGACACAGCCGCGGATCGCATCACACAGGCGATCACCAAACGCGAAACCATCGCCGTTTTTGCGGACTACGATGTGGATGGCGGCTCTTCTGCGGCCCTGCTGATTGATTTTTTCCGCCAATTTCAACTCACAGCCACGCTCTATGTGCCTGACCGCATCGACGAAGGCTATGGCCCGAACGAACCCGCAATGGCCGACCTTGCCGCGCGGCACGATCTGGTCATCTGCGTGGATTGCGGAACCCTGTCCCATGATGCAATCGCCGCAGCCAAGGATGCGGATGTCATCGTTCTCGATCACCACATGGGCGGCGAAACCCTGCCCCCTGCACTGGCTGTTGTGAACCCCAACCGACAAGATGAAGACACCGAATTTGGCAACCTCTGTGCCGCAGGCGTTGTGTTTCTGACCCTTGTGGCGGTGAACCGCAATTTACGGGCCAACACGCACGCCACACCCGACTTAATCGCCATGCTCGACCTTGTGGCCCTTGCCACTGTCGCTGATGTAGCGCCGCTCACGGGCCTAAACCGCGCCCTCGTGCGCCAAGGTCTCAAGGTGATGACTCGGCGCAACCGCGTCGGCCTCGCGGCCTTGTCTGATGCGGCACGTCTCACATCCGCCCCTAACAGCTATCACCTTGGCTTTGCCCTTGGCCCCCGCATCAACGCAGGTGGCCGTATCGGCAAGGCAGACCTTGGCGCGCGCCTGCTTGCCTGTACCGATCCCCATGAGGCCCAAGCCATGGCCGATCAACTGTCCCAACTGAACGATGACCGCCGCGAAATCGAAACACAGGTACGCCTGCAAGCCATGGAACAAGCCGAA